>CANPDS010000054.1 GCA_947573015.1 uncultured Muribaculum sp. | reverse complement strand
CGAAAACCGTTGTACCCTTACGGGTACCCAGGGTTCGAATCCCTGTCTTTCCGCTTAGAAAGCCGCTGAAATTCAGCGGCTTTCGTGCGTAAAGGCGGAATGAGAACCCGTGGGTTCGTTATCGCTTCAGCGCTTTCGGAGAGCAGCGGAGAAAGAATCCCTGTCTTTCCGCCACCTAATCCGACTAAAATCGGACTAAAAACGGTAAAACCGCAGACTATCAAATAGTTCTGCGTTTTTTTTTGTATATTTCCCTATCGGATTGAATCGGCACTCGGATTGCAGACTCTTGAACCGGTATTCGCCGTGCGTTAAAGAAAGTAACTAATCAGACATGCAACGAATTATAATACGTTGAATAATGTAGTAGGGACGTACCTTGATGCGTCCGTTTCAAAATCGGAATAGTTTGGCACTAAATCGGCACAATCGCAATATTGGCAATGTATATCTATTTGATATAAGCCTATATAGCCAGAGCAGTCCTATCCCCCGTTTCTATGCAAGAACGCCGATTCCACATCAGAAGTCCACAGTGAGGCGTAGGTTGATCTGGCGACGAGTCAGGTAATTTGGCACGGCATACTGCAGGTCGTTGACATCTGTTACCCAATAATATGAGCTGACATTAGATATATCAAACAAATTGAAGCAGTCAAGACCGAGCCACACAGCTTTCAGATGACGCCACATGCCTGTGCGCGATTCACCCTGCGCCAGCGGAGGAAGCAGCGCATATGAGAAGCCAAGGTCGACACGCTTATAGGCAGGTGTGCGGAAATAACCCTTGTCGCGGGTAGAACGCGGTGCCGTAGTTGGCAATCCATCTGAAAATATGCCACGCAGACTGAGCTTCAGCTTGGGTATACGGGGGAAATAGTCGGTAAAATATAGAGCCACGCTGTAGCGACGGTCATTCGGACGAGGCACATTCACTCCACGCAGATTCTCCTGTGTCTTCATCAACGAAAAACTGAGCCATGAGTCGGATCCGGGAACAAACTGTCCGAAAAGCTTGAAGTCAAGCCCCATGGCATATCCACTCGATGAGTTCTCACCATCATACACAAGTTTCAGATTGTCAATCTCATAAGGTATCAAGTTGCCAAGAGCCTTATAATAAGCCTCGGCAGAAAGTTTAAACGGACGGTTCATAGCGCGGAACGTATAGTCCGATCCGAGAATGAAGTGCCACGAACGCTGCGACTTTATGTCATTGTTAAGCACCACTATACTGTTGTCATTGTCATCAGTAACCACCATCCGGTATTCCTTGTAGAATGGTGACTGATAGTACAACCCGGTGGCAAAACGCAATGCCCAACGGTCATGAGCCGCCGGAACAAATCCGACATTCACACGCGGGCTGAAAAGCAGCTCCTTGTTGAAATCCCAATAAGAGAGACGCACACCACCCGTCACAGTAAGAAATCCGGCATCTAGCTGCCTGCGGTAGGTGTCCTGTAGATGCAGGCTCATACGGTTGGATGACAAATCCTGACGCGACGACAGATTATACACTACACTCAGCAGATCGGGATTTGCAGGAAGGGAGAAGCCTGCCGAATCGCGGCGTTCCCACTCGCGCGCGCGCTCAAATATGCTTTCATGATTATACTGAACGCCATAACTCAGCTGATGCGCACCCACCGAGGTAAGTCCGCGTAAGGCCACCGACATCACCGAGGCTTTCAGACGGTCGCGTGCATGCTCGTGGTAGCGGCCTACGCCAAGTTCTCCACCGATACCCTCGGAGTCGCCCGAACCGGAGGTGCCGGCCTGATCAAGCCAGTACTCACCACTTATATCATAGGCCACAAGCTCGTTGGTGAGGTATCCTGAAGCAAGAAGGGTGTATGTGGTGCACTTGGTAGGTGTGTACTGCAATGACAGCGCACCGAAATAGGTCTCGAAACGATCCTTCTCCTGACCATCGAAATATACGGTAAATTTCTTGGCATCCATGGCGGTGCCAAACGATGTCTCGCGGTTGACTGGAGTAAATTTATAGTTGTTTATGGCGATATTTCCAAGAAACGACACACGCCACTTTCCGGATATGAGATAATTGAGATTTGTCTGATAGTCGAAGAAGTTAGGATCATACTCACCCTTTGTCTCCATGCTCGATAGCACAGAATTATTGCGTTTGTAGCGCACACCATGCAACTGCGAGAAGCGGCGGCTGCTCGATCCTATTGAGAGATTGCCACCCATGAGGCTGATCCCGGCAGTCCCTTCGAAGGCCTCCGGCTGACGATACGTTATGTCGAGCACCGACGACATTCTGTCGCCATATTCAGAACCGAATCCTCCGGTGGAGAAGTTGACCTTACCCACCATATCGGGATTGATGATACTCAGGCCCTCCTGCTGACCGGATGTGACAAGCTGTGGACGATACACCTCCACACCGTTGATATACACCAGATTCTCGTCATACGATCCTCCGCGCACCGAATATTGCGACGACATCTCGTTTGAACCTGTCACCCCGGCCATGGTGCTGATCATCGACTCTATCGACCCACCGCTCACATCGGGCGATAGCCTGTAGCTCGATGCATCTATCGACTGCATGGCACCAAGCTGTTTCTTCACCTCCGTCACCTCCACCTCGCTGAGCTCGCGTGTAGTGCGGAACATTCGCATGTTGAGCGTCACATCACCCTTGGCATCGACAAGCTTGCGCTGCTGCTCCTTATAGCCTATGCAAGTGAACACCACAGTGATGGTATCGGCCTCGGAGGTCGACAGACTGTAGTCACCGTCAAGGCCCGACATCGTGCCCACAGCCGTACCGGCCACCCTGACAGTCACAAATTCCATGGCACGGTTGTCGCCGTCGGTGATGCGTCCGTGTATCTTCACCGACTCGCCATGCGCAGCCATACTTCCGCCGCACAATGCCAGCAGACAAGCCATTACCTTTATATAGCGCAGCATTATATAATGCCGTAAAATTCCTTTTCCCATTACTATAATAAACGCATCCACCCTGCCGAAAAGTATAATCAAATCCCAAATTATAAGTAAGTGTTCAATTTTAATTTATACAATATGCAAGCTTATTTTTTAGGCGATTTCGGTGCGGAGCGAAGGAGAATATAGACATATTAGACTGAGGGACAAAGTAGAATCGGCAAAAAAGACGCTGCAGATTGTATAAAAGATTTTTTCACTTACTATCGGTTAAATTTGAACACTTACTTACCCATCTTTGGCACTGTCATTTTATTGCAATATAATTTCCCCATTGCATAACACATACAAAGATCGGGAGGGCACCACATTCAGAGCGCCCTCCCGGTCACCACATGATGTCAATCAGGCATCATGTGTATCGAAAAGATTATTTGATTTTTGCTATGGTGATGCTCTTAAGGTCCATCAGCCCCTTCATGCTGCGGAATTCAAGGCAGTATACACCCTTCTTAAGCTCAGCCTTCACTGTCTGGTCGGCCCACTCGTTGAGCGGAGTGTCGAGCGACACTTCGTGAGCGAACCATATGCCGTCGAGACCAAGTGAGAAACGTGTGCCGTTCTCCTTGCGCAGAACCTTGAGAGTGATATCGTACATGCCATCCTCCTTCACGTCGATGGTATAGCGTGTCCACTCTTTCACTCCCATATTGGCTATACCGCCTTTCGGCAACAGCTCAAGCGGACGGGTCTGGTCGGCAAATGCCACAAACTCCTCATTGGCCGGACGCTTGAAATAGCCCACATGCGACACTACCTTGCCATTGTCGTTGACATTGACCGCCTCGGCAGGAATTACCACGGGTTTCTTTCCACCAACTGTGAATATACCCTTCTTGCCAGGCTTCCCGTAGAAACGGATCATGTCGATCTTGCCGTCATGCACATTCACATCAGTGAAGCATACCGAGCGTACCGCACCGTTGCCGCTGTAATTGGCTGTATGGTAGAATTGGTAGGGCTTGCCTTTGAACCACACGATCGAACCATGGGTGGTGTCCTCGCCATGAGGATTCATATATGGGCCCTGCGGAGTCCATGGGCCAAGAGGAGAGTCGGAGGTGGCATAAAGCAGTTTGTTGCCACCCAGATTCATCGGATTGCCATCGGAATAAGTGAGGAAATACACACCATCTTTCTTGATTACAAACGGAGCCTCATGAAAAGTAGGCAGAAGCGTTCCCTCCGGATCTACCTGAGGCACAACGTTTTCATCGACAAGCTTGGCCCAGTCGTCCGGATCAAGGCGCCCGGCCCAACAACCCTTACGGTCGCCTGAGATATAGATATATGCCTCACCATCGTCATCAACAAACAGACAGGGGTCGATAGTCTTCGGCAGAAGCTGACCATCCTTGCCGGTGACAAAACCCTTGTAGGTCCAGGGACCCACAGGAGTATCGGATGTGTAAAGCACATGCAACCAATACTCTGCATTGTCGTGCGGATAGTCGTGGCGGTCGCGCACGATGGTATACTGCTGATGCGGGAATATGAAGTAATACTTTCCGTCGCGCTTGTTGTAGGCGGCATCGGGGGCCCACATGAAGCCATCGCCCACCACCTCAAATCCAACAGCCCTGCTGACATCGGCATTCACCTGATCGGCGTTGAGAAATTCGCCATGATCGGTCCAGTTCACCATATCCTGCGTGGAGAATATATGATAGCGGTCCATGCGGTCGCATCCGCGATTAGGCTCCATATCGTGTGAGGCATACACGTAGAGCGTGTTGGGATCAGATTCCCACACATGCGCCGACGGATCAGCCGTGTAAAGATTGCCCTCGAAGGCCTGACCGAACGTCGGTGACGGAAACTTCACAAACAACGGCATAGTCTCGTACTTGTCGGTAAGAGGATAAGTATACTTTGTGTCGCTCCACAATCCCTCAACCGGTATATCCTTGTAAGGTGCGGTATAGGTGAATGTAAATTTGTCTACATTCTGTCCGCCGACAGGCGCCCAGCGCAACACATGCTTCCCTGCCGTAAGTGGCACGTCGGTATACTCTGTCGCATTATACGAACCCCACCCCTTGTTGGGAATAGCTTTGTCGCGGGCGATAGGCTTACCGTCGATCGTGAGTGTGTACTTCGAGTTGCCGTCGCAACTGCCGGTGACGGCTATCGTGTAGAGCCCGGCATCCTTCACTTCGAATGTATAGCATGCCCAGTCGGAGCCGTCGATATTGCCGATGATGCGGCCGCCGTCTATGCCGTTGACTGGCGTAAACCTTGCATCTGCGTCTGAGGTATCCTTGCGATAACCGTTAGCCTCGCCTTTCTCCTTTCTTGAAGCTGCGATCTTAAAATTATACGACTTGCCAAGACCTCCCTCGTCAAAGTCCTCGGCCTCAATTACCGCTCCTGAGCGGGTGATCACATGGGAAGCCGGATAAGGCTTCCCCTCATATGCCGCACTCTGTGCGTTACCAGCATTTGCCGCACTGACAGCAAATGCTCCTAAAATCAGATTTCTGTAAATAGTCGGAATCATGATATCGTGGTATTATCTTGATAATGTCGGATACAAATTTATGATTTGCAACTTAACACCATGCGGTCATTTCGCTTAATCGGCGGTTAATTTACGATTAATTGCCATGATTTGTCAATTCCACGCCCCATAGAGATACGACAGGCCGATGCCATCGATATGGCACCGGCCTGTCTCAGAATATAGGATCTATCGTAAGCTGCTTATTGTGGTTTAATGCATGAAGTCATTTTGACTTGTTTTAAACGTCATTATTTCACGAAGATGCGCTTGCCGTTATGGATATTGACAGTGCCCTTTACAGGCTTGTCATGCGCGATGCCGTCGATTGTATACCAAAGTCCCTCGTCTTCAGCATCAACAACGATATCTTCGATACCGGTCACATCATCGGTAAACAGTCGGAAGTAGTCGATGTTGCATGAGCCTGTTACTAGATGGTACACCATCTTATGTTTCCCTTCAGTGAGAGGAATCTGTACATCCGGCATCTCAAACTCCTTGTATACCTGCCATTTATTATCCTCCTGGGTATTCACCTCAAATGGTTTATCCTTTGAGCCATAGTCTACATCGTCGATAGTGATGTAATATTTATGCGTTCCCACTGTCGACACACAGGTACTGAAAGTATAGTTGCCGGCAATCTGACAGTCGAAAGTATATGTCAGATAGTTACCGCTCTGACTGTTGCCAAGGTGTATGATCTCATCGCCATTCTCATACCCCGGCGAACTTGTATCGCCGCCGTTATGAGTGGAACGGCTGATAGCCACGCCTTTGTCGAGACGATACTGCTTATAGTTGCCGTTTGTCTTGCCATCTTTCCACAGATATTTTCCATAACCTGAGTCATAATGCTCACCCTCGATTTTTCCAGGGACTGTGAGGTTGAAATCTTCCGGCTCCGACTCAAAAACAATACCGTCGAAATTGCATCCGGCTGAGACAAGCTCTACCTTCATGGTATGCTCACCCTGCGCCAGCTCTATCTCAAACATTTTTTTGGATCCGAAACGATACCAGTCGATATCCTCTCCGCCTGACACAAATTTATTTTCAAGCTCATCACGACATATCACCAGAGGATCTTCCTTTGTGCCATATGCTACATCGTCGATAGTCACGATCATCTTGGTCGACTCATCATTGATGGCTATCGCAGCAAGCACATCGAATTTACCGGCACCAGTCGCCGGGAGTAGTATTGCCGATGAAGTACACATCGCCATTCTTGGCGATATTGATATCGGTCACATGCGGACGATAACCGGAAGTGTTGGTGACGGTGCTTCCGTAGTGGTACGCACCATCTTTGTATATGAAATTCTCAGCCTCGACCTTGCCTGGAGCCACATTGTCGGCGAATACCTCCGTAGTGCCCATGTCACCGATACGGGTGAAGATGAACTTTTCGGGATTCATGCCGCTGATATTGCCAAGACGGAACACATGCCTGCCGGCCTTGAGCGGAATAGGCTTGGAGATTACAGGGAAATATGTGTTCCACTGATTCTCGGAGACCGGTGAGGCAAACTCCTGCTTGTCGAGCACCTGCTCATCGTCGAAATAGATCCGGAAACTGCCGGTGCCGCCTGTGGAGAGGTAAGTCTCAAGCTGATAGTCGCCATCCTCCTGCACATCGACCGTATACTCAAACCAGTCGTTGCTGTCAAGATTCTGTATGGCACCATACTGCTGGTTGATGCGCACCCATTCCAGACGGTACACATAGTCGCGGCCCTTGCCATCGGTGTTGCCCTTGTTGATAGCCTCCTGACGCTGCGACTCGCCGCCCTTGTAGTGGTATGCGATACCCTCACCGCCGAGGTCAAAATCCTCTGCTTCGATCGTGCCTGGAATCATATTATCGCGAAAAGGGCGCTGATGGTCTTCCGGGGTCCATCCTTCGAAATAGTCGGCCGGGCTGTAGTTGGTATAATTGATGAATAGCTTTTTGGCCACTTCGGCAGGTCCTTCGGTAGAGAGCAGATTGTCAACGATCTTAAGGTCGGAGAACAGGATATGACCGTTGCCATATGGCAACTCTCCAACAGTCGTGCCAAGATGGAACGAATAGGTTCGTGTGGAACCCACGACAAGGTTGGCACCCTGCACATAGAAGCCCTGACGGTTGTTGCCATCATCGACAACAGCCTGATACTGCCATCCGAAACCGGTATTGACGGGGAGACCCTTCATCAGCGGATGGTCGATATTGAAATGTATGCCGCCTACCCAGTCTTTGCCGACGGTATAGTTGCCATCGTAGCGGGCACCGGTCACCTCGGAGATCTTTCCGAGCCACTTCTCGGCGCTACCTACTATTATTATTGTAGTACCGTCGTTTTTCGCACGGTCAAGTATCGCGTCAGCATTTATGGCACCGGCGTCGGGACGCGACCATGCCAACTGCACCTTGCCATCTTTTGTGCCGTCGTTGTGCTTATATTTCAGCTCTACCGACACCACCTGGCCCTGCTCGAGATTTAGCTCCTTCGTGATGACAGTCTCGCTACTGTTGCCAAGCCGCTGCTCATGCCACAGCTCCTTGCCGGCCTCATCGCGAAGATATATCTCCGGACCACGCAATGTGTTGATTGCAAATTCATACTTTCCTGTAACAGGAATAGTGATCTTACCCTCATAGCGGATGGAGTAAGGAGCATTGGCAAGCACGCCGGAGGTAGGCTGGGCGCCATTGTTGCAGTAGAAGTCGATAAGATCCACGTCCTCGGTCTTTACGGCTGAAGTAAAGTCGGCGTCAGAGTACCATGTGCGCTTCAATCCGGAGAAATCGGCCGGAGTGATCACCGATGCCTCGGCAAATTGCGAGCGGTTGATTACGATCCAGTCAAGCTTGCCCATATCCTCCGAGAATGGCATGAGAGTATTTCCGGTGAGCTGCTTGTAGAACGAAGTTATGGCGGATCCGTCGCCGTAATATGCGCCCTCGCCCTTGAAGTCGTCGGCCGAATAGTTCACAGCGAGAATCTCATCATGGCCCTTTGCGGTTTCCTTACCGCCGGTCACCTCGGCAACAACCTGATAGACACCTTCTCCTCCGGTAGGAATGTTGAATATCACATCACGGGCGATGAGCTCGCCATATGTGTCACCACCAGAGATGGTCACGGTCTTATCATCCATTGTCTGCACTGTGGCTCCGGCAGGATCCACAAGCCGAGCCTTGAGGGTATAGTTTCCGGCCGGAAGCACCTGCTCGTTGATGATATAGAAATCAACGGTAGCCTCAGCTGGCGATTTCACTATCTGGTTGCGGGTCTTGACAGCAACAAGCAGAGGGGCGTTCGCCTCTTTAAGTATATCGGGATTGCCCTTGGTGTTGCGGTAGATATCAACTACTCCGGAATGATTGTCATACGGTTCGCTCTCCCAGCCGTTGATAGAGTACATATCGCCGGCATTGCGCATACGGAAGTTAGTGATGCGGCGTGCCTGATGATCCATGCTAACATCACCCATCAATTGGGTGAGCGAGTCGATAGAGCCGAAATATTTGTAAAGATCCTGCTCTCTGAACAGGCGTTGGTATCTCTCATATTCGTTCTCCCAGAAGAGACCGTCCCATCCGAGCACCCCCCTCTCCTGGATGGCTTTATGAATCTTCTCCAGACGAGGAGGTGTGCTCAGCGCACCTTCCTCGCCGCGCACCCATATTTCTTTGTCGATGAAGTCATCCTTGGGATTATAGTCATTAACTCCCTGCAGGTTATCGGGACCACGGTACATACCCTCCTTCCATGTCTCAGGAGCTCCGGCTTGATGCACATCCTGCCATCCAACCTGATATAGAGTCTCGTCGTATGGACGCATATGAGACTTGTGGAGCTCCTCTCCGGTCTGATTGCCTACGCCTGGAGTGTTGCCCGAACAAAGTGTGAGGTAACGTGTATTGTCGATCTTGTGGAACTCGCGCATGTCGTTCAGACGCTTTTCGATAAGCGGCTGATTGTGCAGCAAGTCACCGAAAAATTCATTGATAAGATTGTAGATGACGAGCGACGGATGGTTGCGGTCGCGGGCCATCATGCGCGATACTTTCTCAAAGAGAATGGCACGGTTGAAATCGTCAACACCACTATGATATGCTCCCGGTTCCTCGAAGTATAGCAGACCCATCTCGTCGGCAGTCTCAAGCATGAGCGGACCGCCTATGTTGCGATGGAAATTCAGACAGTTAAGGCCGAGGCTCTTGGCAGCGTTGACCTGATCGATAGTCTGCTCCTTGGTGGAGTATATGCCACCCTTGCTCCAATAGCCCCACGAGATTGCCGAACGCAGAACGATACGCTTGCCATTGAGGTAGAAGTTGGCATCGGTGCCGAATCCCATGGCCTCAAACCAGCGGAAGCCGAAATGCTGGCTCTTGGTGTCGAGCACTTTGCCGCCGGCGTCGAGAAGTGCCACGTTGAGTTGATAGAGATTAGGATTCTCCACATCCCATAGTTTGGCACCATCGAAGGTAAGGTCATTGAGATAGAGTTTGCCATCCTTGATATCCGACACAGCGGCATTCCGGGTGAAATGCACTGCCGAAGGATCCTTATAGTCAGAGATGGTGGCACGCACGGCAGCAACGCCGGAGTAATCGCCAAGTGTGATCTCGGCGTCGACAATGTTGAACCCTGCCGAGGGCTTATTCTTCACCCATATGTCGGCTATCTCAGCCTTGGAGTCGATACACTCTATGTTGACACGTCCAGTGATACCGCCGAAACCGTGGCTTGGTGGTATCATCTGGTCAGTATTGCCCCATCGGTCTAAGGTGAAATCGCCCCATGAGGTATTGCCGCCTGGATTGGTTATACGCACAGCCAGAGTCTGTGTCGTGCCCGGCTTTACAGCATCGGTGATGTCGGCGGCAAAGGGTGTCTCCGACACTATGTCATAGGCCACAAGCTCTCCGTCGAGATACACCTCGGCACGCATTCTCACGCCTTCGAAGTCGATCACAAATTTCTTTCCGGCCTGATCGGCAGGAACAGTGACATTGCGCCACCACCAGCACACACCCTTCACATGGTCGGGACGCGGTTCTTTCTGATTGTTGGCCGG
>CANPDS010000053.1 GCA_947573015.1 uncultured Muribaculum sp. | reverse complement strand
TGTAGCCGTACTTGATGCGGCTGTGCTTGAGAAAGTCGGAAACGACCACGACAAATAACGTCGTCACCCACATAGTCAAGGCCACAAATAATGGCCCGATCCCATAAGCGGAGTGTCAAGATATATTTTTGACACTCCGCTTTACTTACACATACAATATCGCACAATGCATTGACGTTATATTCTTTAGAGAAAATTTGCAATGAAAATATGAATAAACAACTCTACTCATATATCTTATTCCTCACATGCTCTATCGCATGCCTGCTCATCCCTTCCAAAGCCGTAGCGCTACCGCTTGACACATATGCCGAACAATCGAAACTCGCCGAAGGACGATGGGTAAAAATCAAGGTAGCGGAATCGGGAATATACCTCATTACCCCGGCACAGTTGCGACAGTGGGGATTCCAGAAGCCCGAAAAAGAGCGCGTATATGGTTACGGCGGCACTATGCAGAGCGACATACTGAATGCATCGACATATACCGACGACCTACCCATAGCAGGGTGTGAATACACCTCACGAGGTCTATTCTTCTACGCACATGGGCCATTGAAATGGGAGTATGCTTCAGGAGGACACTTCATTCACTCTCCCAACTATTATTCAACCGATGCATACTATTTCCTGTCAGATTCAAGCGTAGCAGACGAAGAAATGCCTGTGACAGGCACTCCGGAACGGGATGCCAATGCCGTCGAACAATTTACAGAGCACCTGCTGCATGAGCAAGAAATAATCTCGGCTGGTTCCACCGGACACATATTGCTGGGAGAGGATTTCCGCAGCAAGACCTCCCAGACATTCCAGTTTACCCTTCCCGACAATGTATCCAAATCAATATGGTTGCGCACTGCCTTCGGTGCCAATGTACAAGATAGCCAAGGAAAGATTGCCTACACTGTCAACGGAAAATCAGCAACTTCATTCTCCATTAAAGCCTCAGAAAACGAGGAAGCCCGACATTTCATACTCAACACCTCATCAACGACATTTGATCTTGAATCAGTTACAGACCATGTCGATGTCGGGCTGACGTTCTCCGCATCAGGAACAGTAAAACTTGCACGTCTCGACAACATCGTGATCAACTATGCACGTGCGTTACGACTGTCGCAACCACAACTTATATTCCACACCAACCGTGCATTCGCCCTCTCCGGAGCGTCAGATGGAACTCGCGTATGGGATGTGACTGATCCTGCACAGACACTTAAGGTTGACTGCACGCTCGACAATGGCGCAGCCTGCACCACACCTACAGCAACCGGTATGCGTGAATACGTGGCATGGAATCCCGAAGCCTCGTTTCCCGCCCCTACCTACGTAAGCACCACCTCCAACCAGAATCTTCACGGCGTGGAGACTCCCGACATGGTGATATTCACCCTCCCGCAATGGAAATCACACGCTGAACAACTGGCCGACATACACCGCGCCGCGCCGCAAAATCTCTCGGTACTCGTGGTCAACGCAGAGCAGGTATACAACGAATTTTCATCAGGCACTCCCGACATCGGAGCGTTCCGGCGCATGCTTAAAATGTTATGGGACCGTGGCGGAGGCTCCAACACTTCCGACAGCAAACTCCGATATGTGCTCATGTTCGGTCGTGCGTTCCACGACCATCGCGGCCTTACTGCCGAGGGACGCCCATACACAGGATCCATTCTGCCTCAATGGCAGTCGATCGACGGCGAGACCGACAATGTATCCTATACTACTGAAGACTATCTGGCAATGCTGCGCGATGGCGCCGGAGCTAATCCCGCAAGCGACTACCATTGTGTAGGCATAGGACGCATACCCCTCAACAGTGCATCCGAAGCTAAAACCACGGTAGAAAAAATACGCAACTATATGCGCGACGCACGAAAAGGAGATTGGAAAAACCGCTATCTACTTTGTGCTGACGATGGAGACCGTGGAGAACACATGCGCCAGATGGAGCATACCGACACTGTACTCTTTACGCATGGACGAGGTGGAGACAACATCTACCATAAAGTATATGTCGATGCATTCAGTATAGTGAATGGCAAGACATCGGGAGCTCATGAGCGCATGCACCGCTACCTCGATCAAGGAGTGATATGGTGGTGGTATATCGGACATGCATCAGCTACATCATGGACCGGCGAAGGACTCCTTGAGCTTTCCGACATCAACGTGGCACACTATCCGCACGCACCAATGCTCTATGCCGCGACATGCAACTTCCTGCGTTGGGACCGCATACAGCTTTCCGGTGCCGAAATGCTTTTCTTCAATCCAAACGGCATCATCGGAGCCATAGCTGCGACACGTCCTGTATACATCACATACAACCAATATATATCTTATGCACTTGCCCAAGTAGCCAATGACCGCGACGAGAATGGCAAACCGCTCCCCATAGGCGAGATATTCCGCAGGGCAAAGAACCTCCCTCTTGATAATAATGCCAATGTCACTACAAACAAATTAAGATATGTGCTGATGGGAGATCCGGCGCTCGCACTGGCCGCTCCGGAAGGCAAAGCGGTGCTGGATGCCATCGACGACACTCCTATCGATCCGGAAAATCCACCATCGATAATGGCCCAGCAACGGCTCAATATATCGGGACGCGTGCTTGACAGCGAAGGAAATACCGACACATCATTCAACGGCTATATCATACCCACTATATACGATGCTGAATACAGCAGCACATCGCAAGGCCATAATGACTACAAGTCAGATGGAACTATAATAGAAGGTGTAGAAAAGGTATTTGATGAGATGGGTGAACGCCTGTTTGTAGGCCGCGACAATGTGGTAAACGGCGAATTTACCGTGAAAGTGGCTATGCCAATGGAAATTTCCGGCAACTATCGTCCGGCTACACTCAACATGTATGCCGTAACTGACGACGGCACACGCGATGCCGGTGGCGTAGACCGCAACTTCTATGTCTACGGCTATGCATCCGATGTCGATCCTGACAATCAGCCCCCTGTAATTGAATTCTTTGGACTGAACACTGAGGGATTCCGCTCCGGACAGACCGTCAACTCTACCCCTATGGTGATCGCCCGTGTGCGCGATGACATCGGTATCAACATTTCAGCCGCAGGTATCGGACACCAGATCAATCTACAGCTTGATGGCCAGCGCACATATCCCGATGCCGTGTACTATTATACTCCGGGGACAGACGGCGCTATATCCGGCAACCTTAACTTCACCCTTCCCGAGCTCACCGCAGGCAACCATACTCTGCGTCTGCGCGTGTGGGATACGTCCAACAATATGGCAGAATCCCAGATAGACTTCATTGTAGATCCATCGCAGGCTCCACAGATATTTGATCTGTATGCCGACTGCAATCCTGCCGTTGACCACACTAATTTTATCGTGGTGCACAACCTTCCGGATGCTGTAATGAATGTAAAGGTGGATGTATACGACCTTATGGGACGGCCAGTATGGACAGGCGAGCAGAACGCACGCTCCGATATGAGCCTCTCCGAACCTCTCAACTGGGACCTCACCGACCGCACCGGACGGCGTGTCAACCGTGGCATATACGTATATCGTGCCACAGTAACCACCGACAATCAGCAATATGTATCCGCATCGCGCAAACTTGCTGTCACAGCACCCTGAATCAACGCGTTTTTTCAGGCGCATCAAAGTAGCAACCTCAATTGAAATTGATCATTTATTAGCATAAATATGCTGCATTAAAAAATTAAGCAATATTTGCTGATTAAAACGGTTTTCAAGTTACCCTTCGCCCACGGTTTGCCACGGGGGAGGCAACGGAAAACCGTTTTTATTTTGTGGATATCGGAAGATTGAAATGCATCTATCGACATAGATGCCATGACCATTAAAATAGGTGAACATATAGAAGCCGGCGCACCTTAAATGAAGGTGCGCCGGGAGGGTGTGGGTGTGGTAGTAAGATGACTATTCTTCGGTCTGGGAGTCAGCGTATGCTTTAAGCAGCTTTTCCTGAACATCGGTCGGTACAAGTTCGTAAGAACTGAACTTCATAGAGAATGAGGAGCGACCGCCTGTGATTGAGCTGAGTGCTGTCGAATAAGATGACATCTCTTTCAGTGGCACACGTGCCGAGATCTTTTCGAATCCGTTTTCGCTCGACATACCCATGATTATAGCGCGACGTCCCTGAAGGTCGCTCATCACATCGCCCATGACATCGGCAGGAACGAATACATCGACATCGTATACAGGCTCAAGAATCTTCGGATTTGCGTTGCGGAATGCTTCAGAGAATGCGTTTCGGCCGGCGAGACGGAATGAGATCTCGTTAGAATCCACTGGATGCATCTTGCCGTCGTAGATACATACGCGTACATCGCGAGCATAACTACCGGTGAGGGGGCCTTGCTCCATGCGGTCCATAAGCCCCTTGACGATGGCGGGAATGAAGCGTGCATCAATAGCACCGCCTACGATACAGTTGCACACCACGAGTTTGCCACCCCATTCGAGAGGTATCTCCTGTGTGTCGCGCACGTTCATCTTGAATTCCTGATTGCCAAACTTATATGTGTCAGGGGCAGGCATTCCCTCAGTGTATGGCTCGATGACAATATGCACTTCGCCAAACTGTCCGGCGCCACCCGATTGCTTTTTGTGGCGATAGTCGGCACGTGCGGCTTTGGTTATTGTCTCACGGTATGGTATACGTGGCTCATCGAATACAATCGGGAGCTTGTCGTTGTTCTCCACACGCCATTTGAGGGTACGAAGATGGAATTCGCCCTGTCCTGACAGGATAGTCTGTTTAAGTTCCTTTGATTGCTCCACTACCCATGTCGGGTCTTCCTCATGCATGCGGGTGAGAATCTCTGATAGTTTCTCCGCATCGGCTTCGGTGACAGGGCGCACCGCACGCTGATATTTTGGAGCCGGATATTTTATGAAGTCGAAACGGTATTCACACCCCTTTTCATCGAGCGTGTTGCCGGTTCGTGCATCTTTCAGTTTCACAGTTGCGCCAATGTCGCCTGCGCATAGCTTGTCGACCGGAGTCTTAATCTGTCCGCATACGCAGAATATCTGGGCTACTCTCTCCTTTGATCCGCGGTCGACATTGTTGAGATCGACACCGGGGGTGAGCGTTCCGCTCATAACCTTAAAGTAGCTAACCTCACCGATATGTGGCTCGATAGTGGTCTTGAACATGAACAACGACAGCGGACCGTCTGATGCAGGCTTTACCTCCTCTCCTTCGGTGTCGACCGGTGCTGGCATATCCTCAACGAATGGCACAACATTGCCAAGGAACTCCATCATACGGCGTACGCCCATGTCCTTCAGTGCGCTTACGCAGAATACGGGGAATATCGATCGATCGACAAGACCTTTGCGGATGCCTTCGCGCATCTCATCCTCAGTAAGGTGGCCCTGGTCGAAGAATTTTTCCATTAATGTCTCGTCGTTTTCGGCTGCGGCCTCGACGAGTTTCTGATGGAGCTCCTGAGCACGGTCGTGCTCTTCGGCGGGTATTTCCTCAATGGTCGGTACTCCACCATCGGGGCCCCATGAGTATTTTTTCATGAGCAGAACATCGATCATGGCATTGAAGCCTGCGCCGACGTTTATAGGATATTGTATTGGTGTGACTTTCGGACCAAAAATCTCGGTCATCTGTTCAATGACATTCTCGTAGTCAGCTTTCTCGCCGTCGAGCTGGTTGAGAGCGAAAATCACAGGTTTGTGCAGACTGACAGTGGTACGGAAGATATTCTGAGTGCCCACCTCCACGCCATATTGTGCATCGATAAGGATCACGCCGGTATCAGTGACGTTGAGGGCGGTGATGGCGTTGCCGACAAAGTCGTCAGCTCCCGGACAATCGATCACGTTGAGTTTCTTGCCGAGAAATTCGGCGTAAAAAATGGTAGAGAATACCGAGTAGCCATACTCTTTCTCCACCGGGAAATAGTCGCTGACGGTGTTTCCACCTTCGACAGTGCCGCGACGTTTTATAACTCCACACTCGTAAAGCATTGCTTCGGCGAGTGTGGTTTTACCCGAGCCTTTGCTACCAAGCAAGGCTATATTTTTGATTTCGCTTGTCTTGTAAACCTTCATGTTATTAGAAGTTTATGGGGGTTAGACATAGAATACAACCAGCAGCTCGATCTGCGGGAAGACGTGTGTCGGTAACAACGTTTTGCAAATTACTTAAAAAAAACGAGAAATCGGCATTTCGGACGTATGTTAGAAAACATAGTTAAACAATTATATGCCACTGCTAAACAAAATGGCTTGAACTGAATCGGAATAAATTATTAACTTTACTGATTGAAACAATCATTGAATATACATATGATATGAAAATCACGCTTCCACCTCAGCTTGACGGCACGCGCGACATTCTTGAAGGGAATGTCAGCAATGTGATGATCATAGGGGCCAACGGCTCGGGCAAGAGCCGGTTTACCGAACGGCTTGTGGCTGATGCCGGCGATGTGCCTGTGTTCCGGATGTCGTCGCTCACGGCGATCTACGGAAGCACGCAACCCGACCGTCTCCCCGGCTCAATTGATGAACTTTACGTTGAAGCAGCCGACCGTTCACCCTTCATGCGTGGCGACCATCATACGCAGTTTGAGCGTGTGATGGCTCTGCTTCTGCTTGATGAAGTTCTGGCATTGCTCAGACACAAACATGCGGGCGATAGTGAGGTGCTTGAGGAGACTTGTCTTGACCGTGTGATAAAGGCTTGGCAAGATGTGTTCCCCGAGAGCCGGATATTGCGTGAAAGCGGCCGTCTGATATTCAGCCGAAGCACAGATGAGAATACATATTCACAGATGCGGCTATCGGATGGAGAGAAAGCGGTACTATATATATTCGGAGCGGCAGTGCTCGCACCGGCGGGAGCTATTGTTGCCGTGGATAGTCCGGGGATGTTCCTGCATCCGTCGATCATGGGTATGATATGGGATCGGGTGGAGGCTATGCGGCCTGACTGCACATGGGTCTACACTACACACGATCTGGATTTTGTGGCGTCGCGCATGCACCCCACGGTAGTGTGGGTGCGTGGCTATGATGCAGAGGCCCAGAGTTGGGATTATGCTGTGCTTCCTGCCGGCACGCCATTGTCAGATGAGGTATATACCACGATTGTCGGTGCACGCAAGCCGGTGCTGTTTATCGAAGGTGACGGCACACACAGTATCGACGGCAAACTTTACCCTTTGATATTTACCAATTACACGGTGCGTCCGCTCGGTAGCTGCAACAAGGTAATAGAAGCCACGCGTACATTCAATGATCTGAACGCGTTCCATCATCTTGACAGCCATGGAATCGTTGACCGTGACCGCCGTGACACCCATGAAGTAGGCTATCTGCGTAAGAAAGGTATTTTCGTTCCCGATGTAGCCGAAATAGAGAATATCCTTATGCTTGAGGAGGTTGTCAGGGCGGTGGCGACGTATCACGGACGCAATGAGCACCGGGTGTTCGAACGCGTGCGCAAAGCTGTGATCAATATGTTCCGTGGTGAGCTGAAACAGCAGGCCCTTATGCATACCCGGCACAGGGTGAAGCGAATGGTGGAATACCGCATTGACGGGCGTTTCCCGAATATTGACCGACTGGAAGAGCATATGCGTGACCTTGTGCAGACACTCCGTCCGCGCGACACGTACAATCAGCTTGTGCGCGATTTTCGGGGATATGCCGATAGTGGCGACTACCAGTCGGTGCTTCGCGTGTACAATCAGAAGTCAATGGTACCGCAGAGCAATGTCGCCACTATGTGCGGACTACGCAACAATGATGCCTATGTGGCTTCTATAATAGATATTCTTAGCCATGACAGTCCTGAAGCCGATCGCATACGCCGGGCTGTGATCCGCTGTTTCGGAATCAACGAAGAGGATGCTCCGGCAAAAGTAGAGGGTGTTGACATCTCTGAAATGGACTGACTCGCGCACGTACTATTTCTTAATAACGATGAATCATAATTGAAGATATGGCCGTAAAAGCTTGGATTGAAGCGATGCGTCTGCGCACACTGCCGGTATCAGTGGCAGGTGTGATAACGGCGATCGGATTTAACATTTTGAACGGAACATTTGTAGCGGCTCCTGCGATATTGTGTCTTGTATTTGCTGTATTGGCACAGATAGCATCCAATTTCGGCAATGAATATTACGATTATCGTGATGGACTTGACCGAGTAGGCCGTGACGGGCCTCGACGTGGCGTGACTGAGGGTGACATCTCCCCACGGGCTATGCTGATGGCCACATATGTCACACTTGGTGTGGCATGTTGCATCGGACTGTCGCTTGTATGGTGGGGAGGTTGGTGGCTGATCGCCGCCGGTGTGCTGATAGCCATTGGCGCGTTGAGCTACAGCACGGGGCCCTATCCGCTGTCGCGCCACGGCCTGGGAGAAGTAGCGGTGATCATTTTCTTCGGCATCGTACCTGTCAACCTCACCTATTATGTGCAGGCCGGCGCCTTTGAGTGGCCGGTAGCCATGGTGTCGCTTGCGATAGGACTGATGGGAGCCAATGTGCTTCTTGTAAACAATTACCGCGATGCCGATGATGATGCAGCCGTAGGCAAACGCACCCTTGCTGTTATATTGGGACGGAAATCAGCGTATGCCCTTTATGTGGAGAACGGACTGCTGGCAGCCGTTCTGATGCTTGAGTGGATGGCTATCGCCGAATGGCTTGCATTGGGCTATCTGGCGCTGCATCTTGTGGTGTGTGTCATGTTGCGCAGACGCACCGGACGTGCCCTTAACCCTATGCTCGGGCTGACAGCAATGCTGATGTTGCTGGTATCGATCGTTTGGTTGGGAACGGTAATTGCCAAGTGAATAAATGAATAATAATGTGTGCACGTGCTAAAAAAAGTTCTGGGATAAATGTGACCACGGTGATTATCATCGCCGCGTTTCTTGCCATACTCATGGTGATACTTCTGGCGCGTGTGCGCCGGGAAATCACACCCCTTGAACTTAGCCGTGATGAGTATCCTGTGACCGGTCTGGATCTCTCAGCCCATAATGGCGATATCGATTTCCGCAGACTGGCTGCCGACTCTGTCGATTTTGTAGTTCTGAAAGCTACCGAGGGGGCAACTTTCAAGGACCCTAAATTTCAACATAATTATCAGGAGGCCCGCAACGCCGGCATCGGAGCTGTAGGGGCGTATCATTTCTTCAAGTTCAATACGGATGGTAAAATGCAGGGAATAAATCTGCTTAATTCCGTTCAGGGCAAGACGTTGGAGCTACCGCTTGTAATTGATCTTGAAGAGTGGACAAATCCACGGCAGATGCCTACCGACTCAATCATAGGAAACCTACAGGCTATGATCGATTATCTGGAGAGCAACGGACATGCAGTGATGCTGTATACCAACAAGGATGGCTACGAGCGGTTTGTGCGCGACCGGTTTACCGACTATCCCCTCTGGATATGCTCCTTCACAAAGCCACCGCTGCCGGATGATGCTGATACAGAGTGGTCGCTGTGGCAATATAGCCACTGGGGATGGGTTAGCGCGACAGACACAGAGGTTGACCTGAATACGTTCAACGGTACCCGTGAGCAGTGGCGTCAATGGCTGCGGACAGTGAATTTCTAAAGATGTGGCGATGTTAATACAATCTTAAAATTTAGTTAAATCACAGGTGTCAGCACCCCTTTCGTGCTAAAACTATTTAAATGATACGTGCCGGATTTGACTAAACGGCTGATTTTTGGTATTTTTGTAATGCATGGAAAAAGAGGCATAGTGCGACACATGCAATGGAAGCCTCATTAACCTCATTAATACCAAAATCGACAAATGAATTTCCTAAGAGTGACATTTGCTGCAATAGTAATGCTCATCGGCGTGATATGCGCTGATGCGGTTACTCCATTGCGTCAGTCACTCGATAGATCACATATCAACGGAGATATAGCATCGATCAATACTTGGAAGCCCGAGCTTCCGGAGATTCAGCCGATCGGCAATATGCCGGCAAACGATGCTCCGGAATATATTGAGGATATGCTATCATTTGCCAACAAGTATATCGGTCTGCGTTACCGTCGCGGAGGCAAGACTCCTAAAGGTTTCGATTGCTCAGGTTTCACAGGCTATGTATTCCGCCAGTTCGGAATGGACCTTAAGGCCTCCAGTTCGGCACAGTACACACAAGGCGACAAGGTAGAGACCGGCGATCTTCAGCCCGGCGATCTTGTGTTTTTCGGAGGCCGTGCCGCCAGCAAGACTCGTGTAGGCCATGTGGGTATGGTGACAGATGTCAACCCCGACGGCACATTCCGCTTCATCCACTCTTCGACCTCGCAAGGGGTGATTGTGTCAAAGAGCACCGAGCCTTACTATTCGCGCCGTTACATCGGTGCGCGCAGAATAAGATAATTTGCGAACTCACCTACATCATTATTATAATGCAGACGCGTGGACCACTTGACCGGTGCCCGCGCTTTTTTTATTAGTAATGATGCATTCCATTAAACATACACATAAACATACTCAGCAATCATGATTAGGAAAAATAGAATTGCATTCTATCCCCATTTGCCAACTTTTTCCTTGCCTCGGGTTGCGATATTCGCCGATTATATCTAATTTTGACCAACTCAC
>CANPDS010000052.1 GCA_947573015.1 uncultured Muribaculum sp. | reverse complement strand
GAGTCAAAAGATTCCAACAAGCTTATCGAGGAGTTCATGCTGCTGGCCAACCGTACAGTGGCCGCCGAGATAGGCATCCCTCAGGGCAAGAGAAAACCAAAGGCATTCGTATACCGCATCCACGACCAGCCTGATGTGACCCGACTCACCGACCTCGCTGCCATTGCCCGCAACTTCGGCTACAAGATAAAGACCACAGGCAGCGCCAAGGATATCAACAAATCGATCAACAAAATGCTTGCCGACGTAAAGGGCAAAGGGGAGGAAAACCTACTCTCAGTGCTCGCCATACGATCGATGGCAAAAGCTATATATTCCACCGACAACATCGGCCACTACGGACTGGGATTTGATTATTACACACACTTTACATCCCCCATCCGACGCTACCCTGACATGATGGTGCATCGTCTGCTCGACAAATACCTAAACGGCGGACGCTCTGTCAACGTCGAACGTCTGGAGGAGCAGTGCAAACACTCCTCACAGATGGAGCAGCTTGCTGCAAATGCCGAACGTTCATCCATCAAATACAAACAGTGCGAGTATCTCGCCGACCGTCTGGGTGAGATATACGACGGGGTGATCTCAGGCGTCACCGAATGGGGACTATACGTAGAACTCAACGAAAACAAATGTGAAGGTCTCGTGCCGATACGCGACCTTGCCGACGACTACTACGACTTCGACGAGAAAAACTACTGCCTCGTAGGCCGCAAGACACGAACCCGCTACACCCTCGGCGACCGTGTGCGTGTGCAGGTGGCACGTGCCAGCATCGAGAAACGAATGGTCGATTTCGCTCTTCTCGACGATTCCGGACGTCCCGTCGGCGACTACGCCAAATCCAACGATGTCAGCGTGCGTGAAGCCCTCTCAAGCCGTCCAAAATCAGGCCGTGGATCCAAGCAGCGCCGTGGCGCCGACCGCACCCGACGTCGCCGCTGACAATAGCATAGCCAACACCTTGATCTTTCAAGACTCTCGGAGGCATCATAGAGCTCCAGTCTCGAAAGACTCCGATTAAAAACCTTGCGGGGGCATATCGTAGCATGTACTACGATATGCCCCCGCAGGCTTTTCTGTTTGTTTCTTACTGTGTAAAAGACATGCTTCAGTCTTCTTTGTTACGTTCCTTGGCTTTTGTTTTTGATTTAGTCGACGACGTTTCAAGGTCCTTCTCTTCTGCAAGATCAATCACATTATGATCGCGGTCGAGCACCCTGTATTCCAGATATGCAAGCGACTGGTCAGCCATGATCTTGAATTTCCCTCCAAGTTCAAGCTTCCATCGCCGGGCAAGCGACACAAGGCCTTTCTTAAGGAATGCATCAACATAGGGATGCACATACATAATGAAATTATTGATCTTTAAATCATTGATCAGATACTCCAGCTTTTCCTTAAGAGTATCGGTAAAGAGCAATGACGGCTGCACTTCCCCCTTGCCAAAGCATGAAGGGCACTTCTCGGCAGTAACTACGTCGAGAGCCGGCCGCACACGCTGACGCGTGATCTGCATCAGGCCGAACTTGCTCAGAGGCAAAATATTGTGACGGGCACGGTCATTGGCCATCACCTCACGCATATGATCATAAAGCGCCTGACGGTGTTCGGCCTTGTTCATGTCGATGAAGTCGATCACAATAATACCGCCCATGTCACGCAGACGCAGCTGACGCGCTATCTCATCGGCCGCACGGAGATTCACCTCAAGGGCATTGCTCTCCTGATCATTGGCAGCACGCGAACGGTTGCCGGAATTGACATCAATCACATGCAGCGCCTCCGTATGCTCAATAATGATATATGCACCCGATCTGAACGATACCGTCTTGCCAAACGACGATTTGATCTGCTTCGTCACATTGAAGTGATCGAATATCGGTTCGTCCTTAGCATAAAGCTTCACGATCTCCTGACGCTCGGGAGCTATGAGGCTCACGTATTTCGAGATCTGGCCGAATGTCTCGGCATCGTTCACATAAATGCTTTCGAATGACGGGCTGAACACATCGCGCAACATCGATACGATGCGGCTCTCCTCCTCAAAAACGAGGGTCGGAGGCGTGGAGCGCTGAGCACCGGCCACAGCATCCTCCCAACACTTCAGGAGAGTCTTAAGCTCATGGTTAAGCTCGGCCACACGCTTGCCTTCAGCCGAAGTGCGCACGATGACACCGAAGTTCTTTGGACGGATACTCTCCACAAGCTGGCGCAAACGCACCTTCTCCTCGGTAGTCTTGATTTTCTGCGATATGGAGATCTTGTCGCTGAAAGGGATGAGCACCAGAAAACGTCCCGTAAAAGTGATCTCGGTAGTAAGGCGCGGTCCCTTCGATGAGATAGGCTCTTTGACTATCTGCACCATCAGCAGCTGATCCTTTTCAAGCGTGTCTGTCACAGACCCATGCTTGTTGATGTCGGGGAGGAGTTTCATCCTCGACAGGGAAGGCACATGCTTTTTGTCGTCAAATGCCTGTTTGAGAAATTCGCGATACGACGCGAACTGGGAGCCAAGGTCAAGGTAATGAAGAAAAGCGTCTTTCTCATAGCCTACATCGACAAAGGCGGCATTAAGCCCGGGCATAAGTTTTTTCACTTTTGCCAGATAAATGTCGCCGACGGCATAGGCAATGTTGCGCGCCTCCTTCTGCAAGGAGACGAGCCGATTGTCTTCGGTAAGTGCTATTGACACTTCCGTGGGTTGAACGTCGATAAAGAGTTCGCTTTTCATTATCTGAACATCTCCGCCATGATTAATGATAGCGGTGAGGCGTGCCGGCGGAGTGCCACGCCTGCCGCTGCTGAGTGCCGGCCATGGAGCTGTGCATGCAGCCCTTTGGCCCGGGGGTGATATACGCAGAGAACAAACGACGCCTGGCGGTCGTTGGATAGCCGCAGCGGCAACGTTTGCTCTCGTGTATATTCATAAGAATCGCGACAACGCTTATTTCTTCTTGTGACGATTCTTTCTCAGGCGCTTTTTGCGCTTGTGAGTGGCCATCTTGTGGCCTTTTCTTTTCTTTCCGCTGGGCATCTTGATGCAGTTTTGGAGTTAATAAAATATTGTTGTTTAAAAGTATTGTCGCAGACAGGATTACTTCACATCTTCCATGAACACCTTAGCCGGCTTGAAAGCGGGGATCTTGTGCTCGGGGATGATGATGGTAGTATTCTTGGAGATGTTGCGGGCAGTCTTCTCTGAACGAGTCTTTACGATAAAGCTACCGAAGCCACGGAGGTAAACGTTCTCACCATGTGCGAGAGAGTCCTTGACGATCTCCATAAACTTTTCGATTGTATCCAGAACAGCGCTTTTCTCAATGCCGGTGCTCTTAGATATTTCGTTAACGATGTCGGCTTTAGTCATTGTTTTGTATTATTTGAAATATATGATTTGAACTGTTGTGTAGCAAATAGTTATCTCCCGGCAAGCCACTGCCGGGCTTTTGCAGGTGCAAATATCGCACTTTTTTTTGACATAGCTCATATCCATGCCATATTTTTTTTGAATAAAAAGCACAAAAACACCTACTTAGGGAATCATCGACTACCGGATAATCCGATAATTTACAGGCAAAATCTATAGTGTCACCTCTCCGCAAAGGTTGCATTCAAGATACTTACGCACATCTTCCGCCGACAATCCGATACCAAACAGATACATCATCTTGGTAATCGCAGCCTCGGAGGTCATATCATGACCTGAAGTGACACCGGCGGCGGCAAGACGGTCACCGGCCACATAGCGCTTGGTGTGCACACCGCCATTGACACATTGCGTGACGTTGAGGATCACTATTCCGCGGTCAACAGCATCCTTTATTGCGCGGATAAACCACGGATAGGTCGGCGCATTGCCCGCTCCGAACGTGCGTAGCACTATCCCCTTTATTCCGGGAGTAGTGAGATGATGCCGGAGGATATCCTCGGTAATACCGGGATGCAGATCGACAAACATCACACCGGTATCCATCGCATAGCGCACCTTGAGCGGACGCTTTATGCGCGCTCTCATCAGCGACTCCTCGTTGAAGTGGATGCCGAGGCCGATTTTCGCAAGCGAAGGATAGTTGTTCGACTTGAATGCATTGAAGTTATCGGCGCTCATCTTGGTGGAGCGGTTGCCGCGCCATAAATAATTCTCAAAGAGAATGGCCACCTCCTGTACCATCGGCTCTCCATTGACATCCGTAGCCGCAGCGATCTGGAGTGCCGTGATAAGATTCTCCTCACCATCGGTCCGCACCTCACCTATAGGGAGCTGCGAACCTGTGATAATCACCGGCTTATGCAGATTTTCAAGCATAAACGACAATGCCGACGCCGTGTAGGCCATGGTATCGGTGCCGTGCAGTACCACGAATCCATCGAAACGGTCGAAATTCTCCTCGATAGCCCGCGCCATCTCAACCCAACGCTCCGGACTCATATCGGAAGAGTCGATCGGTGGGTTAAACTGGATATTCTCAATCGTGTAATCCAGCATCTTTATCTTTGGCACGTTATCGATAAGATGATCGAAATCAAATGGTTGCAATGCATGCGTATGCGGATTTTCAATCATCCCGATAGTGCCGCCGGTATAGATGATAAGAATGTGGGGCTTATGCATAATGAGAAGTAGGTGTGATTATTTTACCTGTGCGCCGGGAGCTACGGGAGCCGACGGACCCATCACCACGAGCGAACCATCGGGCTGCTCGGCCGATAGAATCATGCCTTCGCTCACGATACCGCGCAACTTGCGTGGCGGGAGATTGGCAATGAAGCATACCTGCTTGCCCACCAGATCCTCCGGATTATAATAATGTGCTATACCGCTCACGATAGTACGCTTCTTCATACCGTCATCAATCAGGAACTGCAGCAGCTTGTCGGCCTTGGGCACCTTGCAGCATTCGAGCACTGTGCCAACGCGCAGGTCAGCCTTCATGAATGTATCGAAATCCACATCAGGAGCCTGCGGAGCCGGTGTCCACGAGTTGATCTTGTTGGCCTCCTTCGTAGCTATGAGTTTGTCTACCTGAGCCTGGATGGTTTCATCCTCGATCTTCTCAAACAGCAGTTCGGGAGCAGCCAGCTTGCTTCCATCGGGAATTATATCGAGCGATCCGAGCATGTTCCAACGTATCTCAGACATGCCGAGCATGTCGCGCAGATGCTTGCTCATGAACGGCATGAACGGCTCTGCGGCCACTGCGATGTTGGCACAAAGTTGGATGGCTGTATTCAGTATCGCGCCGGTGAGGGGCAGATCGGTCTTGGCCACCTTCCACGGCTCCATATCCTGCAGGTAACGGTTGCCCATGCGGGCAATCTCCATCATTGCCTTAAGGGCATCGCGGAAATGGAATGTATCGAGAGCGGCAGTAAGCTCCTCAGAGGCCTTCTGAAGTTCGGGAAGAAGAGCCAGTCGGCCTGCATCTACATCTGACGGAACGGCAGGAACCACACCATCGAAATATTTATGAGTCAGCACCATGGCACGGTTGACAAAATTGCCGAGAATGGCCACAAGCTCGCTGTTGTTGCGGGCCTGGAAGTCGCGCCATGTAAAGTCGTTGTCCTTTGTCTCCGGAGCATTGGCTGTGAGCACATAGCGCAGCACATCCTGCTTTCCGGGGAAGTCGCGCAGATATTCGTGGAGCCATACCGCCCAGTTGCGCGAGGTTGATATCTTGTCACCCTCAAGGTTGAGGAATTCATTGGCAGGCACATTGTCGGGGAGCTGGAAGCCATCGCCGTAAGCCATCAGCATGGCAGGGAACACGATGCAATGGAACACGATGTTGTCCTTACCGATAAAGTTGATGATGCGTGTCTCAGGATCCTTCCAATACTTCTCCCATGAGTCAGGCAGTATCTCCTTGGTGTTTGAGATATATCCGATCGGTGCGTCAAACCACACGTAGAGCACCTTACCCTCGGCGCCCTCGACAGGCACGGGGATACCCCAGTCTAAGTCGCGGCTTACGGCACGGGGCTTCAAGCCCAGGTCGAGCCACGATTTGCACTGCCCATATACATTGCTCTTCCATTCCTTATGTCCGTCGAGAATCCACTCACGGAGTTTTCCCTCCCAGCGGTCGAGAGGAAGATACCAGTGGTGTGTGTCGCGAAGCTCAGGAGTGGCTCCGGTGATGGCGCTCTTGGGATCAATCAGCTCATCAGGGCTGAGCGATGTGCCGCAAGCCTCGCACTGGTCGCCATAGGCACGCTCATTGCCGCAGTGAGGACACTTGCCCGTCACATAACGGTCGGCGAGAAACTGCTTTGCCTCCGGATCATAGAGCTGCTTGGAGGTCTGCTCCACAAACTGTCCGTTGTCGTACAGACGGCGGAAAAACTCGCTCGCTGTGGCTGCATGAGTCTCGGATGTGGTGCGTGAATACACATCGAAAGTGATGCCAAGTTCTTCAAACGAGTCCTTGATGATCTTGTGGTAACGGTCTACAATATCCTGAGGAGTGACACCCTCGCGGCGTGCCTTGATCGTGATGGGCACCCCATGCTCATCGCTGCCACCGACCATCACCACATCCTCTCCGCGCAAGCGCAGATAGCGGGCGTAAATATCGGCCGGAACATATACTCCGGCAAGATGTCCGATATGCACCGGACCGTTGGCATAAGGGAGAGCGGTAGTGATAAGTGTACGTTTAAATTCCTTTTGCATCGCTATTTGATTTATGTCTGCAAAATTAGCCATTTCCCATCTAATTAGCAAATACATTACACCGTCATGACAACAAACAAGGCGATGCACCGGATCATCCGGCACACCGCCTATAGTATTACAAAAGAAGCTGAATCTATAAACTCAACTCTTTTTTTAGAGTTACTTTACTGAGGTCACTTTCTCGACTTTGGTAGATCCGTCGGAGTATGTACGTACTACGATATACACATTACCATCGGCCATAGTCGGCTCGGCAACCTCAAGACCTGCTGCGTTGAAATAACGGGCGCTTACCACTTCAAGACCCTCGGCGGTAATGCCGTCGATACCAGAGGTGGCTGTCACCTGAAGATCATAATCCTTCGACAGATCGCCTGCGGTAGCTGTCACTTTCACCTTGCCGGTGAATGCGTCGCTGAATGTTGCCTCGCTTTCATTGAAAGAGAGAACCGAACAGTCGCTTGACCATGTCACCACAGGAGTACCTCCGACAAAGAATCTACCGGTCACTGCTTCGGCAGTGTCATTGCCTGAGAATATGATCTGCGCGGCATTGAACATTGCGTTTGCATTGTCGGCAAAGCCCTTAACTACAGGATAAGTATAATCATCAACCGAATCGTAACCGTCGCCGAGATCAAGAGCGGCAAGTTCAGCCACGCTGACTGCCTTGGCATCTGTAGCGGCATCGTGATCCGACTTGTTGCTGTCGATATAGTAGCAGTTGGTGATGCTGTTGGATGCGCCCCATATCTTACCGTTATCTACGGTTGTCACACCGATGATAGATCCGCAAGAATCGGCAGGAGCTATGATCTGACCGGCATTGTAGCAATTGGTGAAGGTTGTCTTGTTGAGCGATATATTACCAACCAGACCACCTACGCGGGAAAGGCCCTCTACAGTGCCTGCATTGTAGCAGTTGACAAATGCGGCTCCATTTGAACCGGCAAGACCACCGATCTCATTGGCAGCCGTAGTTTTTATACTCTGTTCTTCACTGGTAGATGATACCTTACCTGTGTTCCAGCAGCCTTCAACGAGACCATTGGTTGCTGCGCCCCATGCGATAAGACCTCCGGCACGCTGCGCACGGGCAGTGATGTTACCGGTGTTCCAGCAGTTGATCATCTTAGGACCGGTACCTGCGAAACATGATGTGATGCCACCAAGCATCTGCCCACCCTCTATATCGGCTGTGTTGTAGCAGTTTGTGAGGGTTACGGCTCCGGAGACATAGCCAGTGATACCACCGCCCTGATTGCCATCGGCAACGATAAGACCCTCGTTGTAGCAATCGGTAAACTCAACTTCCGCGGGAGTTGATGAAGAGCCGGGAGTACCGGTGCAATAGCCTGCGATACCGGCTGCATAAACATGGATATTGGAAATGATAGTACCCTCGTTGTGGCAGCGGATAAACTTCGAACCGGGAGTATAGGTGGTAATCAGACCTGCGGTATAGGATGAGCTGACAGCCTTTGCTGCGGTAGAGGTGATATCTCCGAGGTTGTAGCAGTCAGTCATGACAAACTGGTAGTTGGCGGCTGTAGTTGTCGAAGTCGGACCACCACTGACCAGACCGGCCACCTTGCCTGATGCACTGATCGGTGTCGCATTCCAGCAGTTGGTAAAGTTGTATACCGGATCGGCCTTATTGCCTGAAGGATTAGCAACCAGACCGGCAACAGTAGTTGCAAACAATTCACCGGAGATGTTGATCTCACCGTCACTGTAGCAGTTGGTGAAGTCAGCAGGACCGCATGTTGCCACGATACCACCCACAGTAGCGGCTGTAGCCGATGTTGGCACTGCCGTATGGTTGATGACTCCGGTAAAGCCACAGTCGGTGAATGTAACACGACCGGAAGCCTGAGTGGTAGCCACGATACCGCCGATAAAGTTCATCGAGCTGGTTATGGTTCCTGCGAACACAACTTTTTCAAACGCAGCACCGTCATAAGCATTGCCCACAACACCGGCCATATTGGCCTTGGTAGCGGTAACGCTTGACTTGCTTGTCACATTTCGGAGTGTACCATAAAGTTTGTCCACCACCGGAGCCACATAAGTATAGGCGCCGCTTGCATCGGCGGTCACAGTCATGTTTTCCACAGTACCCTTCTCGCCAACTGTACCAATGAGAGCACATGCCATATTGGCTGTTGCCACAAGCTTGATGCCCTTGAGTTCATGTCCGTCACCATCGATCGTACCCTGAAGCGATGTCACGCCATCTGCAGCCATACGCTGAAGCGAAGAATCGGTGAAATCGAGATCAGCTGTTATCTTTACAAACTGTCCTTCGAGAGGATCTGTCGCACCACTCATATAGACGGCGAGAGAATTCCAGTCATCAACATTGTTGATCAGATAAGGCGATTCCTTGGTACCATCACCTGCCAGAGGATTGCTGGGCTTGGCAACAACAAAGATAGGACGACGCACACCGGCCTCGTTTACGGCAATCAGTGTATCGGAAACCAGCTCATCTACCTTTGCCGGAGCGATCAGTTTGTTACCTTCGATCTTGAAGAGACCGCCATCAGCAAGACTCCATGCAGCCCCCTCCGAAAGGGTCGATTCAACATGAAGATTCTCTACAGTGTTGCCTTCGGGAATAAGAGCGTAGACCTTACGTGCGGCCTTCACCTTAACCTCGTCAGCAAATATCTTAAGCGCTGGATACATACCTTCTGTGAAATCCCACTCCGACGCATCGAGACCCTCCAGAGGAGTTCCGGAGATAAGAGCGGCTGTAGACATCGGGGTCACATTTGCCATATCAGAGTTTGCGCCCGCTTTAAGGCCGATCAGCTGCTCATCGTAGTAGAAGTTTGCGATCTCCATGCTTCCTTTCAATCCGGCGATAGCGCCGAGAGTGGCCTTGTTGCCGCAATAAACGTTGCCGAAGTTAAGACAGTTGCTGTCGGCACGCTCGGGATCGGCTGTAGCAGCACCCTCAAGACCTCCGGCAATACCACCGGCATTGTTGAGATCGGCGGATACCGTACCGTAGTTGACACAGTTTACAAACAATCCTGCATTTGAGCCACCGGAAATACCGCCGGCACGCTGAAGCTGTGTCTTATAGTTGGTGACAAGGAGAGTAGCCTTGATATCGCCGGTATTCACGCAATTTTCAATCGTACCCTGCGAGCAGCTACCTGCGATACCACCTACATTGGCGTAGCTAGTGGTGATGTTACCGGCATTGTAGCAACCGCTGACAACAGAACCCTTGTTCATCTGACCAACAATACCACCTACCCAGCAGGAGTAGCCTACTACATCGGCGTAATTGCGGCAGTTCTCGATGCGTCCGTCAAGCTGACCTACGATTGCAGCACATGTGGCATACATCTCCAGCTTGGAGTTAGCTCCGATAGTAACGTTACGGATCACACCGTCAACACCTACTCGGCCAAACAGACCCGAGATACCACGGCATGCGCTGGCATTAAGTGTTCCAACCTTGCCGTCGGTGATAGGAGTGGTCCATACCAGACGGTCTGGAATAAAGAGGCGGTCGATGGTATATCCTTTGCCATCATACACACCCTGGAATGAGATAGAGGCCGACGAGCTTGAATTGTCGGCATTGATACCGAGGAATGCAGGATCAAGTTCCATGTCAATGTCATTTGCCTGCTCGAAATACATACCGGGGAATGTCTGGCGCTTCTCTGTAGTGGCTACAGACATTGCGATAAGGTCGGCCTTAGTCTTGATAATGAAAGGAGACTCTACAGTACCGTCGCCCTCGAAGGGTATAGGAGCGATATTGACAAAATGATATGTCTGAGAGTTGCCGTTGGTGACATAGAGTGTGTCGACACCGAATTCCTCACCGATCACAAGCATACCATCCTTGATAGAGGCATAGTAACCGTCATCATAGAGTTTGCCACCTTTAAGAAACTTGAATGTGGTGTTGCCAAGTGCGGTCAGAGGGGTGTTGTGCGACAGCTTCTTGAAGTTGTCGGAGGGGATCATATCGACAGCCGATGCACTGAACTGCGCGGAAGCGGTTTCAGCAATGGCCTTGATACGTGGATAAGCACCTTCGGTAAACTGCCATACATCGGAACTGAATCCCTCCGGACCATTGGCTGAGGTAAGTTCTGATGTGAGTGCCCCGAAGCGTGTGG
>CANPDS010000051.1 GCA_947573015.1 uncultured Muribaculum sp. | reverse complement strand
GGATCCCGAATTCCTCAAGAAGTTCCTCAACGAGCAGGGCAAGCTTCTTCCCCGCCGCATCACCGGTACTTCTCTCAAATTCCAGCGCCGTGTCGCACAGGCCGTGAAGCGCGCACGCCATCTGGCTCTGCTTCCCTACGTGACCGACCTGATGAAATAATTCACCCCCAAGTAGCAATATCACAATGAAAGTCATATTAAAAGAGGACATCACCAACCTTGGATACAAGGATGATGTCGTAGAAGTAAAGAACGGCTACGGCCGCAATTACCTCATTCCTCAGGGCAAGGCTGTCATCGCAACCGAAAGCGCCCTCAAGGTGCTCGCCGAAAACCAGCGTCAGCGTGCCCACAAGATCGCACAGCTCAAAGCCGACGCAGAGGCTGCCGCCGCAGTTCTCAATGGCGTAGAGAAGATCGTCATCGCTGCCAAGGCAGGTGCCAACAACACTATCTACGGTTCTGTTGGTGCTCTCCAGATCTCTGAAGCTCTCGAAAAGCTCGGCCACAACGTTGACCGCAAGCTTATCGTTGTCAAGGATGCAGTGAAGACTCTTGGCAACTACACCTGCACCGTACGCCTTCACAAGGAAGTGAGCGTTGAGCTCCCCTTCGAGGTTGTAGCAGAAGCCGTAGAAGCTTAAGCATATCAACATTTCCGATATATGTAGAAAGGGCATGACCATGCGGTCATGCCCTTTCTACATTTTTTAACACACTTGCACACACTCCTCTCCGCAAAATTCACTAACTTGTCGGCGAATAGCGAGTCGCAACAGATCATCAGGTTGCAAAAAAACACCACAATCTCCATCCTAAAAAATGGCCTGGTACTACATTGTACTCTTAGTAGCTTACATCGGCACAATTGTCAGCCTTGTTGCTGTAGTCCTATCGGAAAACCGCAATCCAGTGAAATCCCTCGCCTGGATCACGGTGCTGCTGATGGTGCCCGTATTCGGGGTAGTGCTATATATATTTTTCGGACGGTCGCTCAAAAACACGCGCATGATCACCAGACGCAATCGCCGTCGGTTGCGCCGACAAGAAGCATACCCACCTGTCGACATAGCGTCATTGCCATTATCACACGAAAGCCGGCAACAGATACGCATGGCACAGACCCTTCAAGGAGCAATATATTATCCAGGCAACAAAATCGAGATATTTACCGACGGCCGCTCGAAGTTCGACGCCCTCATAGCCGACATAGCCGCAGCAAAAAGCTATGTGCTGATGGAGTATTACATCATAAAGGATGACACTATCGGCACAGCTGTGGCCGAGGCGCTGATGGCGAAAGCCCGCGAAGGAGTAAAAGTGCGGTTCATCTACGACCATATCGGCTCGCTCCACACTCCTCGGCGTTTTTTCCGCAAGATGCAGGAGGCCGGCATAGAGGCACATCCCTTTTTCAGAGTAACCTTCCCTCACTTCGCCACGCGTGTCAACTGGCGCAATCACCGCAAAATAGCAGTGATCGACGGACGCGTAGGATATGTCGGAGGCATGAACATTGCCGACAGATATGTGGATGGGGTAGAATACGGACACTGGCGCGACACACATCTGCGCGTAGAGGGGCCAGCAGTAGGATCGTTGCAATCTGCAGTGGCAGTAGACTGGTCGTTCATGGGACAACCGCTCATACTCGACAACCCCGCCAACCGCACCGAACACCCGTCCGGGGCCGGCATACAACTCATAACATCAGGTCCTACCAGCCATTGGAGCAACATCGCCATGCTGTTCCATAAGGCGATAGCCAATGCACGCCGCCGCGTGTTTATACAGACCCCATATTTCCTCCCCACCGACTCTCTGCTGCGCACACTTCAGGCTGTGGCACTCTCCAAAGTCGATGTGCGCATCATGATTCCGGCCAAAAGCGATTCCTCAATACTGACATTCGCCTCTTATTCATATATCCAGGAGTGTCTGCGTTCAGGCATCAAGGTATATCTCTACGAAGGGGGCATGCTTCATGCCAAAACCGTCATAGTCGATGACGAATTTGTATCGGTTGGATCGGCCAACTTCGATTTCCGCAGTTTCGAGCACAATTTCGAGAGCAACCTAATGATCTACTCTCCGCAACTCAACGAAAGAATGACCGACATTTTCTTTGCCGACATGAAACTTGCCACACGCGTCAATCCCGGCACATGGCAACATCGGCCAAGAAGCCAGAAGATTAAAGAGTCGATGGTACGGCTGCTGAGTCCGATACTCTGACCCTCATTTCATGCCATACAGCGCTTGTTAAAGCGCAGATTTTACCCATCAGATATTGCATATCGAAATTTTTATTGTAAATTTGTGCAAATTTGGATTAAATGGCAACCGATCTGCATGAGACGCTCCAACGTGTAGCCCGTAAAGCACAAGGCCTTACCGACCGCTACAATGCACTGATCAGTGAAAAGCGTGCCGCCGATGTCCGAATCGCAGAGCTTATGGCAACTGTCGAAGCCCTCCGCAAGCAAGTGGAATCGCTCACACGGCAGAACGAATACCTAACGGTAGTGACCACAGCCATCCCCTCAAGGTCGGACGTAGAACGCAGCCGTGCCGTAATATCCAGATTGGTGCGGGAAATTGATAAGTGCATCTCAGATTTATCCGACTGATATAATGAGAGATAAACTGAATATTACCATAAAAGTGGCCAACCAGCGCCCCCTGCGCATGGCTGTGTCGCTCGGCGAAGAAGAGGAGGAAGTCCGTCAGGCCGAATATTACGTAAACCACGTATGGGCCAAATGGATGAACGACAAAGCTTCCGACCAGTCCGACTCCGATGTCCTCGCTATGACGGCAATATATTTTGCGCGACTATATATACAGGAGTATCATAAGAACGAGGAAGCACAACGTCAGCTCTCTTCATTTGAAGAAGTCCTCGACAAGATACTGCTTGACATAAAATAATTACGCCATATTGCATTCCCGGCAAAGGCTTATCACATTCCCGGCCAACCCAAGAGTGAGTTGACCAGAGCAAGCACCACCGCATTACGTTATTGAGGAAGCGGCTTTTAAAGCCGTCATTCCCCATGACACAGATGTGTGAGAGGGTGCATTTTTATATTTAACCATTTATTAAACACTTAACCATATCATGACCCCAATCGTAACAGGGCTCTTATGCAGCATAGTAGCCTTCGTCATAGGTATCGCCGTAATGACAGCCATTCAGCGTTCCTCAGCAAAAAGTAAAGCCAAAACCATCGTTGAGGAGGCTCAGAAAGAAGCCGATATGCTCATGCAGGAGAAGCTCCTCAAAGCCCGCGAAGAAGAACTTCACATAAAAGCCGAAGCCGACAAAGCCGCAAACCAGCGCATGTCGAAAGTGCAGCAGAGCGAGGCGCGTCTCAAACAGCGCGAGATGCAGCTCAACCAACAGCAGAGCGAGATCGCACGCCGACGCAACGAGAACGACACTTTCAAGGCAAACCTCGACGCACAGGCAGCTGTGCTCGAAAGCCAGAAAGCGGAACTTGACAAGCTCACCCGTTCAGCACAGGACACACTCGAGCACATTTCGGGACTCTCGGCCGAAGAGGCTAAGGAAAAACTTATCGAATCGCTCCGCGACGAAGCCAAAACAGCAGCCCAGAGCTATATCAACGATATAATGGACGACGCCAAGCTCACCGCCAACAAGGAGGCGAAGCGCATCGTAGTACAGTCGATACAGCGTGTGGCCACAGAAACTGCTATTGAAAACTCTGTGACCGTGTTCCACATCGACTCCGATGAGATAAAAGGAAGAATCATCGGACGCGAAGGCCGCAATATCCGTGCTCTTGAAGCCGCTACCGGAATTGAGATCATCGTTGACGATACTCCAGAAGCAATTGTTCTCTCTGGATTCGACCCTGTACGCCGTGAGATAGCCCGTCTCGCCCTGCATCAGCTTGTAGCCGACGGACGCATACACCCGGCACGCATCGAGGAAGTCGTGGCAAAAGTGCGCAAGCAGATTGAGGAAGAGATAATCGAAACAGGCAAACGCACCGCGATCGACCTCGGCATACATGGGCTGCACCCCGACCTCATACGTCTTGTCGGTAAGATGAAGTACCGTTCAAGCTACGGCCAGAACCTGCTACAGCACTCACGCGAAACGGCCAACCTCTGTGCCATCATGGCATCCGAACTGGGATTGAATCCTAAGAAAGCACGCCGTGCCGGATTGCTCCACGACATAGGCAAAGTGCCTGACGAAGAGCCAGAGCTACCCCATGCACTCCTTGGCATGAAGCTGGCCGAGAAATACAAGGAAAAGCCGGAAATATGCAATGCCATCGGTGCTCACCACGATGAGATCGAGCAACAGTCACTACTGGCCCCAATCGTACAGGTGTGCGACGCCATTTCCGGCGCCCGTCCTGGTGCCCGCCGTGAAATCGTAGAAGCATATATCAAGCGCCTCAACGATCTTGAACAACTCGCACTCTCATATCCAGGAGTGATCAAGACATACGCCATACAAGCCGGTCGCGAACTCCGAGTGATTGTCGGTGCCGACAAGATCGACGATGCCGAAACAGAAAAGCTCTCGTCAGAGATCGCCAAGCGCATACAAACCGAAATGACATATCCCGGACAGGTGAAGATAACCGTAATCCGCGAAACCCGTTCGGTAAGCTTTGCTAAATAATGGCTACCGATAACGATAAAGCAGCAGAAAACCCACTTGAAGTTTCTGCCCAGCATACACAATCAGACATCTCTACGGATATAAACCCGGCAGAGAATCCCGACCAACCGCTGCCACAGCCCAAAGCCGAGGAGCAATCAGCGCCGCGTATCATACGCAGGCGCTGCGATGCCTGCCGCCAGGAACCACGTGGCAAGCTGCACTGCCACAACTGGCTCGATGATATACCGGGCGGATACGCCGACTCCGAGCTGGTAGAGGTGCAGTTTAAGAACACCCGTAAAGGATATTTCCGTAACACAACCGGACTCGATATCGTTTGCGGCGATCTCGTTGCGGTAGAGGCCTCACCGGGCCACGACATTGGTCAGGTGACCCTTACCGGACGGTTGGTCGAACTCCAGATGAGAAAAGCCGGAGTAAAACGCGATGCAGAGATAAAACGCATATTCCGCAAAGCCAAGCAGTCCGACATCGACAAGTACGAAGAGGCCAAAGCGCGCGAGAACGATACAATGATACGTGCCCGCAAAATCGCCGAGGATCTCAATCTCAACATGAAAATCGGCGATGTAGAGTATCAAGGCGATGGCAACAAAGCCATATTCTACTATATTGCCGATGAACGTGTCGATTTCAGAAAACTAATCAAAGTACTCGCCGAGACATTCCACGTACGCATCGAGATGAAACAGATCGGAGCGCGCCAGGAAGCCGGCCGCATAGGCGGCATTGGCCCGTGCGGACGTCCGCTGTGCTGCTCGACATGGATGACCAACTTTGTGAGTGTGGCAACGAGCGCAGCCCGTTTCCAGGACATCTCTCTTAATCCTCAGAAACTGGCGGGACAATGCGCCAAACTTAAGTGCTGCCTCAATTTCGAAGTAGACACATATGTGGAGAGTGTCCGAAAGATGCCACCGAAAGATGTACGTCTGGAAACGGCCGACAACACGTATTTCCACTTCAAGACCGATATATTCAAGCGCGAGATAACCTACTCGACCGACAAGCAACTGGCAGCAAACCTTGTGACCATCCCGGCAAAGCGTGCGTTTGAGATAATCGCTCTCAACAAAGCCGGAGAGAAGCCTCTTACCCTGCTTCCTGAAGGCACAGAGAAGCCTCAGCCAAAGAAAGACTTTGTAGATCTTGTAGGACAGGATAGCCTCACCCGCTTCGACAAGACCAAAAAGAAGAAGAAAAAACCGGCACAAGGCAAGGACAAGCAATCCACCCAGCAAAAAAATGCTGATACACAGCGCCAATCAAAGGAAAAAGGCGCAGAGCGCAAGTCTGTCTCCAAAGACAAAGGACAGCAACAGGGACAGCAGCAACAACAGCGTCAGCAGCCACGCGGCGAAAAACGCCAACAGGGTGGTGGAAAATCCCGTCAGCAGCCCGGACAGAAATCTCATGGACAGAAAAACCCGAAGCCCACTTCCCAACAGCAAAAACCGCAAGATTAGTCCACACAGAATTTATCATGCGCCATATACTCCTAACCATCATAGCGACAGCCTGCATGCTTTCAATGACACGATGCGCAGGCTCAGAAATGGAGTTATGCTCATATAATGACATTCCACGGTACGGATGGGCATATGGCGACACTATTTCGTTCGCTACCGACATCCTGTCTGACTCTGTAACGACGGGACACCTCATCGTAGCACTGCGCCACACCAACAGCTATCCATTCTCAAATATATGGCTGGAGGTGACTCATTCAGGAAGTGACAACATACCACGCCGCGACACCATCAACTGCACACTCGCCGACATATATGGCCGATGGCAGGGACAAGGTTTCGGGGCATCGTACCAGTATGCCGACACCATTCCGGCTCGAATGGAGATCAAGCGGGGCAATCCGCTCACCATCCGCCACATAATGCGTGTCGACACACTTCGTGACATCGAACATTTAGGCATTATGCTCGTTCCTTAATCAGTAAATGTCTCTGGTTTAAAATTATTTTTATTTATTATGGAATTGCATGCTCTCACTCCGGCTACCGAAATAAACCTGCGAATAGAAGCCATCCGCACTTGTATGGCCTCACAAGGTATCGATGCCATCCTCCTTACCGACAATGCCAACATATTCTACACATTAGGACGTGTAGTCAACGGTTGGACATATATACCGGCTGCAGGTACTCCAATTTACTTTATCCGCCGTCCTGAAGGTCTGAAGGGTGATAACGTATGCCATATCCACAAACCGGAACTCATACCAGCCGAGTTGGCAAAACTCGGCTATACGCTTCCGACTAAGCTCGGACTCGAACTGGGCACTACACCATATCTGACCATCGAGCGTCTTAAGGCCATATTCCCTGATGCAGAAATAGCCGACGCATCAGCGGTAATGAGGTGCATGCGTGCTGTAAAGACCGACTTTGAGCTTGACCTTCTACGTCAATCGGGAATCAAACACGAGAGAGTATATCAGCGCATACCTCATCTGTTCCACACCGGAATGTCGGATATAGAGTTACAGATCGAGATTGAGCGTGTGGCTCGCCTTGAAGGGTGTCTCGGACAGTTCCGCATATCTGGAGAATCAATGGAACTGTTCATGGCCAATGTGCTCGCAGGCAACAATGCCGACAACCCTACTCCCTACGATTTCGCAATGGGAGGTGCCGGACTGGATCCCTCGCTCCCGGTCGGTGCCGACGGATCGATCATCACCCCCGGAATGGCTGTAATGGTAGATGCCAATGGCAACTTCACTGGCTATATGACCGACATGACCCGTGTGTATTCATGCGGAGAATTGTCATCCGAAGCCGTAAAAGCTCACCAATGCTCTATCGACATATGCCGCGAGCTGGAAAAGATCGGCCGTCCCGGCACAAAAGCATCAGATATGTATGCACGTGCCGTAGAAATAGTGCGTGCAGCCGGACTCGAACGCCATTTTATGGGATATACCCAAAAAGCTGGCTTCATAGGCCATGGAGTCGGAATCGAGATCAACGAATTGCCGGTAATAGCTCCACGTAGCCGCGATATACTCGCCGAGCATAATGTCCTGGCTCTCGAACCCAAATTTGTAGTGCCGGGAGTCGGCGCCGTAGGTATCGAGAACACCTACATCGTCACCACCGACGGACTTGAAAAGATAACCAATTCTCCAGAAGAGATAATAGACCTCCAATAGATCTGATTTATAGATCATTCTGATAAGTTTAAATCAATTGATAAGTTAAGAGGCTGTTTAAATATAAAGTTTACCACACATGAATCTATCGGAGAAGATTGATTTGCCTGTGTTTCACAATGTCGGCAAAATCGCCGACACGCTGTCGCGTCAATGCTACGTGGTCGGCGGATATGTACGCGACCTTTTTCTTCACCGTCATTCCAAGGATATCGATTTTGTCACCGTAGGTAGCGGCATCGAAGTGGCCGAGGCTGTGGCTGCATCATATGGAAAAGGGTGTCAGGCACATGTGTTCCGTAATTTCGGCACGGCACAGGTAAAGCGGCATGACCTTGAACTCGAATTTGTGGGTGCGCGCCGGGAGTCATATTCCCACGACAGCCGCAAACCCATAGTCGAGGATGGCACACTTGATGATGATCTATCTCGGCGCGACTTTACCATCAACGCAATGGCAATATGCGTAAACGCCGACAGATTCGGCGAATTGATCGATCCGTTCGACGGTCTGGCGGACCTTGATGACCAGCTTATCCGGACGCCGCTAGATCCCGACGTGACATTCTCCGACGATCCGCTGCGCATGATGCGTGCCATACGCTTTGCCACACAGCTCGGGTTCTCCATAGTGCCAGAGACTTTTGATGCGATATCGCGGAATGCCGGGCGCATTGATATAATATCCCGCGAACGCATTGCCGATGAACTGATGAAAATCATGGCATCGCCAATGCCGTCGATAGGCTGGGAACTACTCGCGCAGGCCGGTCTGCTGAAACATATTCTTCCGGAGCTTGATGCGATGCGTGGTGTGGAGACTGTCAACGGACGCGGACACAAGGACAATTTTCACCATACACTGCAAGTGCTGGATAATGTGGCCCGCAAATCAAAAAATGTGTGGCTACGCTGGGGTGCCCTGTTCCACGACATAGCAAAGCCGGTCACAAAACGGTGGGATCAGCGCCTTGGCTGGACATTTCACAACCATAACTTCATAGGCGCGAAGATGGTGCCACGCATATTCCGCGACATGCGTCTGCCAATGAACGAGAAGATGAAGTATGTGCAGAAACTCGTTGAACTCCACATGCGCCCAATAGCACTCGTAGAGGATATCGTGACTGATTCAGCCGTACGCCGCCTTCTGTTTGATGCCGGAGAAGATGTGGAGGATCTCATGACTCTATGCGAAGCCGACATTACATCAAAAAACGAAGCCAAGGTAAAGCGTTTCCTCGACAACTTCCAACTCGTGCGCAAGAAGATGGCCGAGCTTGAAGAGCGCGACCGCATACGCTGTTTCCAGCCTCCGGTGTCAGGCGAGGAGATCATGGCGACATTCGGATTGACACCATGCAGAGAGGTAGGCACTATCAAGGAAACAATAAAAAATGCAATCCTCGACGGTATAATACCCAACGAACGAGAAGCGGCACTAAAACTCATGTATGCAGAAGGGAAACGGCTCGGATTGACTCCAACAGACAATAATGCGTCCGGAGCACTATGAGCGCGACAAGCATTTCGCATCTACATTAGGCATTTTTGTGTAATTTTAACCACATTATTTCGTAACTTTGCCGATTATCAAGCATATACGCAATGAAAAAGTTTCGATATATTTTTCTCCTCCTATCGGTTGTGCTGACTGTGCTATCTGCCTGCAAGGAATCGGACGACAATCCCCCATACGCAACAACGGTGTCGCGCACAGTGCTCGTATATATGGCGGCCAACAACTCTCCGGCGCTACCTCATCAGATGAATTACAACGAAATGGTCAATGCTGTCAACTCCACCAACCTTAACGGCGGACGTCTGATAGTATTTAAAAAGACCTCGTCAAACGGTATGCCGGAATTAATAGAGTTGAAAAAGGATCAGCAGATCACGCTGAAAAGCTATCCGGCAGGCACAAACACCGTCGATCCTGAGGTGATGAGCGAAGTAATCGCCGACGTCCAGTCGTTGGCTCCGGCCAACGAGTATGGCCTTCTGCTATGGAGCCATGCATCGGGGTGGACATCCCCCATACGCTCATGGGGGCAGGACAAAGATTTTACCGGCGCCGAACGTGAAATGTCGATTCCCGACCTTGCCGATGCCATCAGCGAGAAACAATTCCGGTTTATCTACATGGATTGCTGTTTCATGGGGAATATCGAGACACTATACGAACTTCGCAACGCTGCCGACTACATAATAGCCAGTTCTACCGAAACTCCATATTCTGGCATGGATTACGCCCGCAATATACCTGAATTTTTCGCCACCACACTCGATCTGAAACAGATTGTGGCCAACACACATGATGCCGTGGCAAGCCTTTCGCGCAACGGTGACGAATGCGGCATATCCATATCGCTATACGATATGGCGAAAATAATGCCGGTGCAGAATGCGGTAAAAGCTATTTATGCCGCCACTCCTAAGAAATCTGTAGATATTTCCTCCATACAGCAATATGGATTCGATCAGCTGGGATCCCACTGGAGCAACTATTTTTTCGATCTGCGCCACTATATGGGTTGCATCACATCCAATGCCACGCTTCTCAACAATCTTGACAATGCCATGTCGCAATTCATTCCGCTCACACTCCATACCGACAAAATATGGCAGAAATTTCCGCTGAACAATGCGCACGGTGTATCGGTTTTTATTCCTGAGAGTTCCAATCTCCAGAGCATTTATCACTACGACGAACTTGAATGGTATGCCGACGTAGTGGCTCCATATTTCTTTTCAACATCTACCGCACATTAAGAACGTGAGATCAAGACGATTTCACTCCATACCACAACATAAATTTGCAAAATGATCCAGATCGACGAAATACTCAAAGGCGCTGAATCAGCAGTGGCATCAAAAGCTCCGGCTCCTACCGACTCAATCCCTTCAATCACCAACGAGCTGAAAATGCTCGAAGGGATGAGTGCACAGGAGATTATCAACAGCATGATACACTCCCTGCTCACCTTTGCAGCACATCTGGCCATAGCCGTACTCGTATTCTATGTCGGTCGATTTATCATCAGAAAAATATACCGCCTTGTAGCATCCATATTCATTCGTCGGCATCTCGACCAAAGCCTCGCCACATTCGTACTCAGCCTTATCAACATCGCCCTGTATTTCATCCTCGTCATCACCGTAGTTGGAATTCTGGGACTTGAGACAAGCTCATTTCTCGCACTATTTGCATCGGCTGGCGTAGCGATCGGTCTGGCTCTGAGCGGCACTCTTCAGAACTTTGCCGGTGGAGTGCTCATTCTGCTGCTTAAACCTTATAAAATAGGAGATTACATCGAAGCCCAAGGCTATGCCGGTACTGTAAAAGAGATA
>CANPDS010000050.1 GCA_947573015.1 uncultured Muribaculum sp. | reverse complement strand
TGGAGTAGAAGTTTGTTACCTGACTGTCGTAGTAAAGATTCTCAAGCACCGGGTTGGTACCGTCGATAATCTTACCGATCACCTCATTGCAGTTAGCACGGTCGTACTGGTAGGTCTCGCACTCTACTGTAGCAGAGGTGTAGCAATTGCGTATCTCGGGAGCAAGTTTCGACGAACCGAGCTGAATCTGTCCGATGATACCGCCGGTCATGCGTGAATAGCAGTGAACAAGACCAGAGGAATAGCAGTTTTCAACATTGCCTGTTACGATAGCGGCCACACCACCGACGATCGACTCATTGCTGTAACCTGTCACCTGACCGGCTCCGAATGAGTTGCGGAGTGTACAGCTCTGCACCATACCGGCCACACCGCCAAGATACTGCTGTGCATCGGTTGCCAGATACCTTACCATACCACTGAAAGCCAGATTCTCACCATCGCCGTTAAGCAGATTTGCAACCACACCGCCAGCGGGCGATGCCGATCCGGTCATAAACACCTGTGTGCCGGTCGCGGAGCAATTATACATACCGCCATGAACCTCACCGGCTACACCTCCGGCATAGCCGCTGGCCTCAATGACACCGCCTGTCACATGGCAATTCTTCATCGACTGGAGCACGATACCTGCCACACCGGCAGCAACCGTACGAAGAGTGGATACCTTAGGATTGGTCACTGTGACATTCTCCACCGAACCGTTGGTCCAGGCCACGAGGGCTCCGGCATTGTAGTAATCGGCGGTCACAACAGGATTTTCAAGCACAATATTTTTTATAACACACATCGTGTCGCACATACCGAACAGACCGGCATAGTACTGCGATGCACCGTTCACCGTGAGGCCCGTGATCTTATGGCCACGACCATCGAACACACCGGCAAAGCGCTGCGACCATGTGGATCCGACAGCTTCAAAGCGGTAGCCCGACATGTCGAGATCATTGGCAAGAGCGAAATATTTGCCCAGATAGGTACGTGTGTACACATTATTATAGTATGTACCTACGTAATCATCATCGTTGTTCACATTGTCAGCAAGGAGGATAAAGTGGTCAAGAGTCTTGATCAGATAAGGATTATCCTCGGTGCCCTCACCCTCAAATTCACTGACACTCAACGTTGGATAGCTGAACGGAGTGTATGCCTTGAGTGTAGCGTCGGTAAGCCGGCCGGCATAAGCATTTGCCTGTGCGCAGAGCAGCGACCAGTCGGTCCATGACAATGTCGAGTTGTTATCAGCATCAGCAGCACCTGTCTCGATCACGTCGCTATAATTGGTAAGATTGCCGGCATCATTAAACCCAAGACACTTGATCATGATCCACGAACCGGAGCCGTTGATCAAAGCTACCTGACTGTTTATCTCGGCTGTACGGTTGCGTTTAAGCTCGATCTCTATGTCAAGACCTCGGTTGAACACATTGCTTACCTTAAGCAGATTCTTACCTTCCTGCTCTACAGTGATGTAATATCCTAAATCCTGCCCCGCAGAATTTTTGTAGGTAAACTCTCCCGATGGCTTCGATAAAGTAAGATTGTAGTAAGCACCCACAAAACGATCCTTGTTAGTGCCAGTCTGTACATATATGCCCCACCATGCACTGGCGAAGTCAATGCCTCCGTCGGAAGTAACCCGACCGGTAATCTGAGTGGCATAATCCGGCGAACCATCAGTATTGGCTGTGGCTATGTTAAGAGCGCCATATGTAGCGTCAGTCATTACATACTGACTGGGAACTGTCACTGTACCAGTCGTGGCATCGACATGAGCGCGCACATCACAGCCATTCCAGAAATACTTGATTGTCACCGAATCGCCTTCAGCATCCGGAACTACCTGTACTGTAGCGCCACCATCGAAGCTCGACGAAGTAAGAGTACTGTACTTCTCAACATAATAGCCTCCGAGTTCTGATGTGGCCACACCGGCACGTAAAGCCGGAGCCTTTGCAATAGCGCGTGACGCTGGGGCAGATATACCCAGCTCTCCGTGACCAACCGTCAGGTTGAGTCGCGGAGAGGCTTCAAGCTTGAAGCCCGGACCTGATGCAGGAGCTTTCTTTACAGAAGCGGCTGCATAAGGCTCATTGCCCATCGTCATAGCCGAAACAGGCAGCTCGGCGCGGGCAATGCCCGTCATTCCTACCGCAGCTCCGGCAACGATCAATAATGAAGTAAACTTCTTCATAAAATGTGATTATGACTGAGGATTTTGGAAATAATTGACCCGTGGCTCCCGGCACTGCCCTCTATTACAGCGCCGGGCCATTGGTCGGATCAAAACTTAATTCATACGTAACTGTTGAAACTTTTTCTAAAGGCTTATTAAAAAATAAGCTCTAAGGCTCTTATATGAAGAGGCCGTTTTAACCTATCTTGATATCTTGCATGTGTGCGATCCCTGCTTTACTATGAAGATACCATGCATTCCCGATGGATCGGAGATACGGACACCTTGCAGATTGTACCACTCTACCGGTTGAGCTTCATCGTAGTCGGGAAGCACACTTTCGATACCCGACAGAGAGCCAGCACGGAGACCAAAGCATACATTCCTTATCTTGCACTGCGAGGTGGTGCTGCCACTGAACTGCATGATTCGGTACAAAGCGCCTGTCTGCGACGGGATGGTGAAATTCAATGTCTCGGTAGTCCCTTTCGATACAGACGGATTGGCAGATCCTCCGATAGAATTGAGAGTAACCCACTTCGAACCGCCGTCTGGCGAATAGTAGAAACGGAAGATGGCATTCTGCGATGTAGGATTATCTATGGTGATGGAACATGTCTCGACCTCACCATCAAAAGGATCACTGACAAGTATACCATTCTTGGTGATACCTACATATTGCGAGCCATCTTCTTCTGCCATTACTTTAGCTCCCGATTTGAATCCCCACGTGGTGAAGCGACCCTGAACGTTGTCACAGTCTCCATCAGTAAGTTCCATTGTGGCAAAATCCTCAAGCAATGTCGGTGTGTTGTCGGCAACTACCGTAAATTCAATATTACCGTCGGAAGTATATCCGATATTCTCTATGACAAGGGGTGTCGACACCATGGTCCACGAACGCATCGACGGATTGGTGGCATTATTGAGCGTTGTGACATTGCCGGTACCGGGGAAGGGGTCTCCATCACTGTCAGTAACCGTACCGGTTGTCGACACCTTGGGCGTCGCGCGCAACATATTATAATATGTATGGGCCACTGTGGCATTTACCTTGTTGTTCTCCCATACCGACGCATCAGTGGAGTCAACCCGGTGAACAAGCATACCCTCTCCGGGAAGATATGCATCCCATCCGGTTTTCTTTCTATGCTCAAGCAAGAAAAACTCATCAGGCACAGCTGAATTGATACGGCATCCGTCAGGTACATCTCCTTCGTTGAGAGCCGCGATAGTATAGGTGCCGGGGCCATCTATCATACGTGGGATAGTAAATCCCAACGCATAACGTTCGTAAAGCGAATATCCGCAAGGCGTACGGCTCATGTTGAGATACGAGCCACTTGCCATCAACGACCATCGCTGGGGATGTATGGCCTGACCGCCTGTAGCGTAATCCACATCGTATAAGTCAGGGAGGCCAAGCACATGACTGAATTCGTGGCAGATGGTGCCGATACCATCAAGCTGCTTGTTGGCCGGAGCACCGTAAAGTTCCGTAGAACAAGCATAACGCCCGAACGACACACCATCGAGCGTAAGACTCATTATAGTGGAAGCATGAGGCCATAACAGATTGGTGTCATTACCTGAATAGTTTGAACCCGCTCCGGAAAATATAAAATACACCATATCGACCTGACGGTTGCCATCAGTGTCGTAGATGGAATAATCCACCATGTCGTCAGCAGCACGGAGAGCTGCGGTAACGAGAGCCTGCGCACCGCTGCTCTGTCGGGCGTCGTACTGCGAGTAATTGATCTGTACCGGACCCACAACGTCAAATTCCGGATCAAACACTCCGTTGGAATTATCATAATAATAATCGCGGACAGAGCCGGTACAATCTATCTTGGACGGGATAAGGGCATTCGACATATAGCCGTCGTAATCATGCTTATTGACCATATCGTCGATTATCTGGTGGATATCATCACGCGAGAATGGTGCATCGTTATACTCCACCAGTATCACCAGTCCACGAAACTTACTGTAGTCATAATGTGTGGACGAACCATGCAGACGCATCACATTGGCGGCGGCACGCTGCACGGCTGGCACAAACGGTTTCAGGTTTTTCACTCCTGTCAATGATCTCACTCCGTCTACAGCCTGTTCGCCGGTAGGTAGAAGCACACCTGCCATACTGTCAAGATGCGCATATTCCCACAGTTGCGACTGCCGGTTAAATACCACTGTATTACCCTCAGCTGTAGTTGTATAGTTGAAATACTCATCACCATGAAGCATCAGAGTTACTGTTTTGCCATCTGGCAATGTGATAGTACGGGGAGAAGGATCTGCCATGACGGCACGCGCGGCAACGGAGGTCATCATTGCAAACGTGCCCGTAAATACGATTTGTAAAAATCTATTCATTTATGATTTATTGATTCTTGTTGTGCATAAATTATTTTCCGCAGTAAATGGATCTCAAAAATTTATATTTATTCAATATTCATTTCCCACAAATTACATTTGCAAAGTTAAGTAAAAATCACACAAAATGTGTATTTTTAACCAAAAAGTATTCATTTTAGCATTTTGCTAACTTTTTGCCGCTATTTTGTTTATCTATGTCAATGCACACCCCGATTTAATCCACAGCCGGGAGCTTATGCTGTCAAATTGCAAAAGCCCGATAATAAATTCTCATTTGGAAATATCTAATCCAAAATATTTTTAACACATCCGACTATAATAGTAACAAAAAACAATCAACTCCAACCGCAGGTACACTCCAAAAAGAAAAACCACCTTCGCCTATCGCTTTCGCAGATAAGGTGAAGGTGGTTATAGAATTTTATAGGGTGTTTAATAATAAATGTGGACAAGGTCCAAGAAACTGCTTAAATTTATTTGATGCAGATTTTAAGATGGATTATCGAATGATATTTTGTTTGTGATGAAGGAATGTAGCAGTAGCTACATGACTGAAGAACGAGCAAAATAGCATCGATAAGACGCTCAAAAGCAAAGTGAAATAAATTTTAAACAGTGTTTCTAAATTATACCCTACTTCTTGGGATGGTGGAAGCGGAGCACCTGACAGGTGCGGGCCGGGAGGTAAAGTTTGAGCCAGCCCTTATGGTCTGGAGCATAAAGAGGATCGGGCTGTGTGAAGTGGTGCACACCTTCGTCGATGTTGCCGAAGCCTCCGAAATCCTTGTTGTCAGAGGATAGGATCACCTCATACTCGCCCTCAGGGGCAAGGAAGCCGTAGCCTTCATAGGATTTGAACGGCGCCCAGTTGAACACGAACACCAGATCACCGCGCTTGAAAGCGAGCACCTGATCACTGTCCTTATCCCAAAGTTTCTCAACCGGAAGCGACTGGAAATCGTAGACATCGCCCACGAGCTGCACCATGGCATTGTCAAATGCATTCAGCTCTCGGTAGCGCAGATCCTCACGGTCTACAAGATCCCACTGTCGGCGTGCATACTTATAGCTCCACCCGTTGCCTTCGCGAGGGAAGTCGATCCACTCGGGATGTCCAAACTCGTTGCCCATGAAGTTGAGGTAACCACCGTTGATGGTGGCGAGGGTCACGAGGCGTATCATCTTATGGAGCGCTATGCCACGGTTTACAGCGGCATTGTCGTCGCCCTTCATCATATGCCAGTACATCTGGTCGTCGATCAGGCGGAATATCACCGTCTTATCGCCTACAAGTGCCTGATCGTGGCTCTCCACATATGATATGGTCTTCTCGTCGGCACGCCGGTTGGTGAGCTCCCAGAATATTGATGTCGGATGCCAGTCCTCATCCTTCTTCTCCTTGAGGGTCTTGATCCAATAGTCGGGAATGCCCATCGCCATGCGGTAATCAAAACCTATGCCACCGCTCTTGAATGGAGTGGCAAGCCCGGGCATACCGCTCATCTCCTCAGCTATGGTGATGGCCTTGCGGTTGACCTCATGTATGAGTTTGTTGGCAAGTGTGAGATACACTATGGCATTGGTATCCTGACCACCGTCGTAATAATCGCCATAGCCGCCAAATGCCTTACCGAGACCATGATCATAGTAGAGCATAGAGGTTACGCCATCGAAACGGAATCCGTCGAAACGGAACTCTTCAAGCCAGTATTTGCAATTGGAGAGCAGGAAATGCAGCACCTGATTCTTGCCATAGTCGAAGCAGAGTGAATCCCAGGCCGAGTGCTCGCGGCGATGGTCGCCATAGAAGTAAAGATCGGGCGAACCGTCGAGGCGTCCGAGACCTTCCACCTCATTCTTCACCGCATGTGAGTGTACGATATCCATTATCACGGCTATCCCCTTCTCATGGGCGGCATCGATGAGTGCCTTAAGCTCCTCAGGAGTGCCAAAACGCGACGATGGTGCATAAAACGAGCTGACATGATATCCGAACGAACCGTAATATGGATGCTCCTGAATGGCCATGATCTGTATGGCATTATAGCCGTCGGCGGCTACACGTGGCAGCACATTGTCCTTGAATTCAGTGTATGTACCCACCCCCTCACGGTTCTGTGCCATACCTATATGGCACTCGTAGATCAGCAGCGGCTTGGTATCGGGGGTAAATTTCTTTACAGTCCATTTATATGGCTTCTCCGGACACCATACCTGAGCGGAGAAGATATGTGTCTGCTCATCCTGCACCACACGGTTGGCATAGGCCGGAATACGCTCGCCGCAGCCGCCGTCCCAGCACACATACATCTTGTAGAGGTCACCGTTGTGTATGGCCGACTCGGGAAGTTTGATCTCCCATACGCCGTCGGAGGCGGCTATGCGCCGAAGGGCATACTTGCGCATGAGCTTCCATTTTGAGAAGTCGCCTATGAGATTGATCGAAGTGGCATGCGGAGCCCATTCGCGGAACACCCAGCCGGTGTCGGTGCGGTGAAGTCCGAAGTAATTGTAGGCATTGGCAAACGCTTTGAGCGAACCGCTCCCTGCGGTGAGTTCCTTTTCCTTGTTGATCGCGTCCTGATGGCGTCCTTCGATAGCAGAAGCATAAGGTTCGAGCCAAGGGTCGTTTTTAATGATGGCAAGTTGTCCCATGGTGAGAGTATTGAATATTGGTTTTGGAATCTTTTATTATGGACATTCCCACGAAAGGTAAGGTCCATTGTTTATAACAACCTGCTGAGGCCGTTGGTTTTATATCTTTAGAATCGGAATCCCACACCTACCAGACCGGTCACACCCTTGTTGGGGATGCCGTAGACCTGCTGCCAGGTCTTGTTGAGCAGATTTTCCACATTGGCCCATACGTTGAACCGATCGGAAAAGCGCCATGTGGCGCCAAGATCGAGCGATGCAGCATTGCCGAGGGCTATGCGAGTGTGAGTGTAAGGGAGGAATATATCGGGGCTGGCGGGGGCGATGGCATAGAGCGAACGGCCGGTGCGCACACTGTAGCTTACAGTTACATCGAGAGGCTTTACCGGATGCACTCCGAGACTTGCGGCAAACACCGAACGGGCGCGGTCGATACGCTCCACGTAGCCCTTGTCGAACTCGCCGGGAGCACCCTCCCAGCTCACGCGCAACGAAGCTATATCACGATAGTCATAGTTTACGGCCACTCCATAGTGTATATCGGTGAAATCCTCGATATCCACGCCTGAACCCATAAAGGTATTGCTTTCCACGCCATTTTCCATCGAAGATGCCATGTATATCTCTCCTAAAGCGCCATACACCGTAGGTGCAAACCACGAGCTGACCTTACCGGTACCGCCCCACACCTCGATCGAAGCCCCTCGGAAGGGTCCGATGATAAATCCACCCTCCACATGCCATTTGTCCCATGCCGGCACAGCAAACTGGCTTGGATTGATATAGCGGTTGCGGTCGTAGCGGCCGCCGAGAGTACCCATATCCACACGGCGGTTGTTGAGCTGTGCCCACAGGCTGAAAAATCCCGATGGTGTCCAGTCAAGACGCAAATCTGGCGATGCCCGGTTCTCTCCAAAGTCACCGGTGGCTATCTGCACACCGGCACCTACCTTGATAGTCAGATTATCGAGCTTCCAACGAAAATACGGATGGATTTCAGTCATTGTTGAGCTCACGGCTCCAATAGCCAATGGCACGGGAAATGTATATTTCGACACACCGTCGTTGATATATATGAGATCCATCACCGAGGAATATTTCAGTGAGGTGAAATCGATATCGGCTCCTACTGCAACAGCGTCACTGAACGTGTATTTTCCGTTCAGACACAGAGCAAACGTATTGTTTTTGTCGGCCTTAAGGTAATCGACATCCTCCACTGGCTTGGAGAAACCGAAATAATCGTAGCCAACGCCAATGGAGTAGTCAAATGCTCCAAGTGTCGACTGCCACCCGAGGGCGATATCGGCGCGGTTCACACTCTGTGTCATGCCTTTGGCCGTGAATGTCGGGAAATTAAAGGAGGAGAATCCGTAAGAGGCACGCCCTGAGAGGGTGCCTATACCATCGAAAGTATGCGATCCGTCAAGCCCCACACGCACATCCTGTGTATCGTAAGTGATTTTATCGGATGCATATGGTGGCCGACGTTTCTCCGAACTCCCGTCATACTGCATCCAGGCATTAAGATCGGTCTGCTTCGACTGCACGAGCTTATATCCGGCCGATACACCGAGCTCGAACGTGGGAAAATATCCGGCCATCACATATCCACGGTAGGGCGAAGGCTCTATGGTGGAAGCATATGCCGCAGGGGGCAGAACGGCTACAGAGGGCAATACCGGAGCCACGACGCCGCGCTCAGTCCATTTCAGCGACTTCTGCTGTATGGATGGAAGCACAAGCTTCGGTGTAAGGATAAGCCGCGAAGCCTCTCGCTCCTGAGGCACAACATCCTTATCTACAGTGATCTCTTTGGAAAGAGTCTGTCCGGCGGCGTTCAACGCTACCGTAGATGCAAGCAATGCGATTACTTTTATATATGACATATGTGTCTGTTCTAAATTATTTATCCTCTGGCCGCGCCTCAAAAGTTTTAGCAACTTATTCCGGCATGAGACCCTGATGGACAGGAATCATGAGTCCATGATTGACTGTATGTATACGGCCAGAACCGTAATGCGGTCAGACGCACCAAGGTGCCTCCCCTACTTTGCAAAGATATATATTTTTTAGAACAAATCATGCATAGTTCATAGGATTACGGCTACCTCCTTGAATGCGTAGGTGCGGAGAGCGGAACCGTCGGTCGGAGCAAGGGTAAGCATACCGTCGGGAGCTATCGAACTTACTGTGGCTCGAAACACGTCGCCCGTGGATGTATCGCGGTAAGTGAGTCCATGACGCCCCCACAGCGAATCCATATAGGCCGAATGGCGCTCGGCCGGAGTATGCGACAACTGCACCATGATCGCCCCTACCACCTCCTCAAGAATGCCGTCAAGCGTGAAAGTGTGTCCGGCCAACTGCGCCATCGACACCGGATTGGGAGCATCGCTGCGCCACTCCGTCTGATTCACATTGATACCTATCCCGGCAATGCTATGGCGTATCTTCGGCCCTATCAAAGAGTTCTCTATGAGAATGCCGCAAATCTTGCGGTCAGCAGCATAGATGTCGTTGGGCCATTTTATCTCGACAGGAATATCGGGAAGATACCTTCTAAGGACTCCGGCAATACCCAGCGCCACAGCTTCCGAAAGGCTGAACTGCTCTGCGGCCCGGATAGATTCCGGTCGCAGCAGTAGCGAGAAGGTGAGGTTGGCGCCCGGCTCTGCCTCCCACGAGTTGCCGCGCTGTCCACGTCCGGCAGTCTGTTCGTCGGTCACGACTACTGCACCATGTGGCAGATCAGCGGCAATGCCTGCCATATAGGAGCTTGTGGAAGGGGTCGAGGGAAGATGTATCAGTTGTGTGATGGATGTCGGCATTGAGGCGTCACTACTATTCGGGGGTGGTGATGGTGAGAAGGCGTGAGCCGTCGGGCTGCTCGGCAATATCCACACGCACGGTATCGTCGGGGAGGATATCGGCGATGCGCTCTGGCCATTCAAGGAAGCAGAGTGCGCCGGAATCAAGATAGTCCTCGACACCGATGTCAAACGCTTCCTCAAGATTTTCCAGACGGTAGAGATCGAAATGATAGATCAGCTCGGCTGTGGTCGACGACCGGTATTCATTGATAATGGCAAACGATGGTGAACTGGTGGGATCCTCATCCACTCCAAGAGCTCGCGATAGAGCATTGATAAATGTGGTCTTGCCAGCACCCATCTCGCCATTGAAGGCAAACACGGTGTAGTCGCCCATGAGATCTACAAACTGCGCTGCAACGCTGTCAATAGCGTCAAGCGTCGGTATGGAAAGTGTTGTGGTCATGACTGATTAAATATCTTATTTGCTGTTACTTATCTAATTGGTTGCCAAACGGGGGGGGAAGATACACCAGACGTCACTTTTTGGGCGACATGGTGATCAACGGCACTATCATCTCTTCAAGAGATATGCCACCGTGCTGGAACGTGCCTGTATAGTACTGCACGTAGTAATTGTAATTGTTGGGATAGGCGAAAAAGTCATGCTCGCCTGCAAAGATATAGGTCGATGAAACATTCGGCGAGGGGAGTCCGAATCGGTCGGGACGCTTGATTTCATAGACCTGACGGGGATTATAGTTAAGATTCTTGCCCACCTTGTAGCGAAGGTTGGTGTTGGTATTCTTATCGCCCACTACCTTTATCGGGGCATTGACCTGAATGGTTCCGTGGTCGGTGGTGAGGATCACCTTCGCCCCGCTTTCGGCTATCTTGCGGAAGAGGTCGAGCGCCGAAGAGTGGCGGAACCACGATTCTGTAAGCGACCGGTAGGCGGCATTGTTCGAGGCAAGCTCGCGTATCATCTTCGACTCCGTGCGTGCATGTGAAAGCATGTCGATAAAGTTGAGCACAATTACATTGAGATCATTCTCTGCAAGATTGGAAAACTCACGTATCAACCGCTCTCCGGCTGTGGAATCATTAAGTTTATTGTAAGAGAATTTCACCTTGCGGCGGAAACGCTCGAACTGCGTGGCTATCAATGGCGATTCATTGAGATTTTTTCCCTCCTCGCTCTCCTCATCGACCCAAAGGTCGGGAAACATCGTAGAGATCTGCAGAGGCATTAGCCCTGAGAATATCGCATTGCGTGCATATTGGGTGGCAGTGGGAAGAATGGAGGTATACAGTTGCTCGTCGAAACTGAATATATCGGCCAGCAGAGGCTTGACCGTACGCCACTGATCGAGGCGGAAATTATCTATAAGGATGAAGAACACCTTCTC
>CANPDS010000049.1 GCA_947573015.1 uncultured Muribaculum sp. | reverse complement strand
AGGATCAGGGGATTGTTGGCGCAGTAGGCGAAGGGGGAGATGGGATAGTATTTCTCGGCGAGGTCATCGGGACGCCACATGCGGATTGTTGCCGGATCGTATGCACGCGCCTCGAAATCGTAGAGGTCGAGGCCGTTGACACGGTCGAGCTCCTTACCTCCGAACTTCCAGCGCTGGGCATCATTGCGGTAGCCGAGATACATCGGCATTCCATAGGGATAGTAGTGATTGATCTGGTTGACCGACGGAGTGCTCGTGGTAAAGTCCAGATCTACCCGATTATTACCAAGGTGGTCGCGGATAAAGAAATGATATACAGGGTAGGATAACTTTAAGCCGGTCTTGTGCCGGTAGCTGATGTAGCCGTCCTCGAGGTTGATGCGCACAAGCTCCCCGTCCTCGTAGACGAACTGTCCGCAGTAGTCGGTAGTCGTGCCGACGATGGAGGTGCCGACGCTTCCCGGGACCAGCGGTTCGACAGACGACACCCGGTGCGCCGTGCGGAGCTTGCGGCCCTGTGCATCGTAGATGTAGCGCGTCTGTGCACCGTTGGCGAACTGTATCAGCCGCGGCCGGTTGCTGACATCATATTTTATCTCGGGTATGCCCCGGTTGAGATCCATGATGATGTTGCCGTTGCCGTCGTAAAGATATTCCTTAGGCTCATCGGTTCCATCCACGAAATCGTACGCGCCCTGATAGACGAGCGCCGGGGCATCGTCCGTGATGCGCGTAACCTGATTACCGCTATACTCGTATGTCAGGCGGTCGATGAAGCCACCATTCTGTCCGGAATTTGGATCGACGATGCCGTGGCGGTCAAGTGTGGTAACATTGCCGTTGAGGTCATAACCATATGAGGTGCTGAAGAGACCGACATTGCCATCGCCGTCTGAATACAGTGCATCCTTAAGCCTCGACAGTCCGTCATACTTAAAATCATAGGTACGCTCCGTCTCTCCATGAAATCTTACCGACCACTTCATCTGCCACACATTGCCGCCGGGGGTGAACGCGAGCCACTGGCTGTAGCGGTCGGAGGTGAGGGCGGTCTGGCGCGAGCGGATGTCGTAGGCATAGGTGGTGGCATAGCCGGATGATGAAACTCCGACTTTATCGATAAGGAGGCGACCTACGGCGTCGTATTCCTTGGAGGATAGTGTAATCCACGGCCTGATGCCGATATGGTGGCGCACCGCCAGCTCACGGCCCTGACGGTCGTACTCGCGCTCCCACTGCTGAAGGATGCCGGTGGGGTCTGCGGCAGTAGTGTGGGTCAGCTCGGTGAATACGGGGTTGTCCACGTAGTCGTACTCCGTGGTGGTGCGGTCGTAGCCACCAAGACGGTTGGCCTCTACGCTCTGTACCGTACGTCCCCGGTGGTCGTAGTAGTAGGCCGAGGCGAGATACTCGAGCGAATCGGAGGAGGTGGACACCGGAACGGCGGTGAGACGCCCGGTGAGCATCCCCCGGGCAGATGGATAGAGCTCTATAGGACGAGATCCCGGACGGAACGACAGCGAGTCGCCGCCGGCCACGCAGTCGAGACCCGTGAACGAATAGTCGTCATAGTAGCTCACAGTCAGTACCTCCGGATCGACAAGCTCCAGGCCATAGACATCGTAGCCGAAAAGGGATACGTGTGGCACGATATCCTGCAGCTCCGGCATAGGCTGGATGGTGTAGCCCGATGGGACGCCAAACACAATGGGGGAGGTGTAGGTATAGGAGGAGCAGGTGCCGGTAATGACCTCATGCCCCCGAATATCGGTGATCAGGAACTGCCAACGCCCGGCAGCACGCAGATTGCCGCCTCGCCAGACCACCGGCTGGCTCGTGCTGGTATAGGCAGTCTCGGTCCTGTCGCAGCCGGGGAGTTTCTTACCGACCATGCGGTGCAGACGGTCGAAATAGTAGAGGTAGCAGTAGTCGGAGAGGGCGGATGAGGAGGTAGTCCACACCCCTACCCCGGCCATACCTGCCGATCCCTCCGGCGGGATCACCACAGTGAGGTTGTCGTAGATATCGTAGACATAATAGGTGTCGGCATACACCCCGTCCTCCAGTACCCGGCGGTCGAGCACCTTGCGGCCGAAGCCGTCGGTGAAGACAAGCGATACGCGGCCGTCCTCATCAGTGACACGCTCAACCAACAGCTCGCCCGAAAGATAGCGCCCCTTGCACGTTACAGATATTTCCGGTGTGTCGGGCGTAGCACTGACGGAATAGCAGTAGCAACTAAGCTCGCCTGAGGCAGATGAAGTGTCATACTCATGTATCACCGCTGTGCCTGACGACTGCCACTCATCGCCGGGTCCGTACTGCCGACGGGGGCGGTTGAGAGTCGACGGCTCGTATTCAGTCAAAGAATATGGCGCGGTATCACCTCCATAGTGGCTATAGTCGATATCCGCATGGGGAGCATAGCCTCCGGTGGATGACAGACCCGGCAACCAGTTGCGCACAGGCCGTCCGGAAGTGTCGTAATCGGAGCGCCATACAAGGTCGGAGCCATCCGGAGAACCTGCGGTAAGAATCCTTTGCGACTGTCGTCCCAGACCGTCGGCATACAGCGTCTCCTCGCGGTAGTCTGTGCCCCCGGCATCAAGATAGGTACGGGTGCGGATATAGTTTTTGCCTATGGTAGTAGGATCATAATATACCTTGTCATCAGGACCTCCAGGTGGCGTTTCCTGACCATTGGACTGCCCTCCTCTGATTGAAAAAGAGACGGCATCGTTGTCATCGGAAAGCAATTTGACCCACAACAGATAGGTGCCGGAATTGAATTCAATTCCTCCGCTGCCATCATCTGTCGTGGGCTGCAGTACGGTAAAGTTGTTCGGATTACTTTGAAACAACGAGATCTGATACTGCGAGCCATCATAATCGAACGATAGAGGCATCGCCTCAGCCAGCTCAATGGCAAAGAACATCTCCGATACCCTCGGGGGCATATCAGATCTTGACTTATCGACTGTTGTAGAGAATTCCCTGTTGAATCGCCCTATCGGGAAGGGACTCTGACGGGTGCCTGGTATGGAGTCGGGAGCCGTAAATGAATGCTCAAAATTAAACAGATCATAGCCTATGACTGTAAGCCGCACAGGCCCATTCGTGGCGCTGTAGTTACCACCTTTTATACCCTGCACTGTTATGCGGTATGTGCCTGGAACAAGATCATATGCCATAAAGCAATCCTGAGCCACGAAATAAGTGTCATCATCCCAACGGCCCTCCTCCCTGAGCATATCCTGATATTCAGCTGATGACATGGCACGCTGTACGCGAGTTCCATCAGGTCCAAGCATTTTGATTTCAGTGCAGTATATGTCGGAACCAAGGGTTAGCAATGTCACATCCATCGACTCTTCGAGAGTCATGGTGTAGTACATCTCCTTGCCGGTGGTAGCCAACGGAGAGAAACCCCAGTCGCATGGATTCAAGGTGCTGAGAAATGTGAATTTCCCGGGAGCTGTAATGATCTCAACCGGCTTCTCCTGAATCTGACCGAATGAATATGCATGTGCATTGACTCCGGGAAGAGCAGTCAGAAGAAGAGTCAATGTAATAACTCTGATTATGCTTGCTATATATCTGCCCATGATCTATTGCTCTTGTTCTATTGGTGAAAAAAGTTCATCGGCACTATATACCCATGTGTCCTCCAGACTACTTGATATCAAGGTTATCTGGTAGAAATCGGCGGTATAATCCCGTGGTATCTGAATAGCTCCTCGCACTCCGTTGGAAGCAGCTCCGAACTGCTCGTCAGTTTTCTTTGTGACAGATCCTACAGTCTTGCCATTCACTTTGACATATACTCCCGAGACATTGTCGTTTGGATCAATAGGATGAATGGTTAGAACGAGATTGACTTTATCGGCAGATGATGAGACTTTCTCCATCTCTAATTTATAATAGTGCTCTCTCTTAAGCAGTTCATGTGAGCGGCTCCAGAGTTCACTGCCATCTTTATTGAATACCGTAAGTTTAAGATCCAGTATTTTGTATAATTCCCATTTTGCAGTAGGTTGGATTGCGAGATATCTGCCTTGGTGATTGATTTTGACTACAGATGAATCTCCGTCTATGCTCCACCGATATGGCAATCCGAGATCTTCAATGTCGGCCCAATAATAACGGATACTGTCTGGATTAATGATGCGTGGCCCGATTATAGAAATATTTCTGTCAAGATAGCTCCTTACGGTTGTGGCATAGTCCAGTTCAGACTCCGAGGCAGAGAATGAAGAATAAAGATATCCACTTAATTGATCTTTACGTGTGTCTGAAACGGAAATCAGACGTGAATATGTATCGTAATCATAATATGTACCCTTCCCGGAAGGTGCAGTTATAGACCTAACGCCGACATGTGGAGTATAAGCATATTCCGTGATTTCGCACATAGGCAGATTCTCACGCATACGCTTGATCTTTTCACTTAATGAATAGGCGTAATCCGGCGCTTGATCAGGAGAGAAACCAAGCAAACTTGCCGCTTTAATTGGATCGCATCCTTTTATAACGGCGGTTGGATGCAAATAGTCCTTACCCCATAGATAGATGACAGGGATCATATCCGAGTAAAAAACTTCCACCGGTTGCCCCTTCACATTCACTTTTGAACATGCATACAGTGTCTTTGTTGCTGAAGATACACCGGCTTTTAGACTAACCCTTGATACATATGGAATCTCATCCGATAGTGAATAGCTATAAATAGTGCGATCCTGCATATTACCATTGCGGCTACGCGCTACTTCACCGATATAGCCCATATAAAATCGGCAGGAAAAATCTTTATTATTCTCCCACTCATAAGTATATGATGTCACATCCCTGACCGGAGAGCCATTGCAAAATGTTACAGTCGAATCAGATTTAAGTTGACCTAAGGCATTATATCGCTTGTAAGTTACTGTACTGAAACTGCCGGAAGTATTGACCGGACTGTATATACGATGTTCTTCTTTTGTACGCACAAGATTAAATACATAGTTCTTATAGAAACTATAAGCCATATATTCCAAAAGTGGACTGTATATTCCCGGTGCATACATCTTATCGGCAGCAATCCTTCCGTAAGCATATGATGAATGCTTTAAAATTTTCCCATCCTTGTTAAAATACTTATCCCATATAGGATATCCTCGATAATGAGCCATGCTGTTTATAGGCACAAATCTCGGAGATATTGTACTTCGCACAGGTGCAATGTCCTGATATTCCGGATCAAGACAACTTGTAAAACGATGTATCTCATAACCTCCATCATCATGCAGTTCCACAACTTCCGGATATCCAATATGTAAGCCTGAGCTATTTATTATATGACTTAATGACACCGTTGAACCTTCAGTAGCCAACTGACCTCCAGAGATAGGTACATCCATATTGTATGTCGGATATCCCTCAAGAATGCCGGATGATATGCCTTCAGTAGTATTCTGAGTATAATTATATACATAACGAAATTCCTTGTTCCATGCAGGAGTGCTGTCATTGGGGATATTGATGATCTTTCGGATGCGAACTCCCCCGGTGATTTTTTCATCGACATCCACCATATCGCCAAATTCCCTATAATGGGTAACTTTTGAATATGTATGTGGCTCGAATTCAAATATCGTCTTTCCTCCATAGGGATATATGATCTCTTCAAGAGTCCCGTACAGCAATGTCTCTGCATTCGGATTACGAGATGATAGGTTAGCACTGTAGTCAATGCCGTTATAATATCCCCAATGGTCAGTCTGTCTTGATAGATATCGTGGCATCTCCCAAAGATTGCGATAACGGAATCGGTATGTCTCTTCGGGAAAGCCGAATCTGTCTGTTGACGTTACCGTCTGTAAGGCAAGACGTACCCGATTATCGCAGACATAATCGAACTTTATCTGCCTGTATTCCTGTGACTTTTCATTAATGAATTTTATGGAGTCCAACTTATGCCATTTTATTTTTGCTATCTGCCCATCCATATCATACGTATCATTTATACTAAGGAAAATCGGTGCATCATATTCTGTCGGTTTCTCTATACTTCCTTCATAATGTAATAAGCGTTGGTAATGGTTTTTCTCGTAATTCAATTCATCACTTACAGAATTATACAATTGAAGTTTGAATGTATTCCCTGTTACTTTTGTCAGATAAACTGGTGACATCAAAGAGCCTTGATAAGGATCAGTTCCCGTCTCTTGTACTGAAATGGGAGTTCCGTCTGTGGCAAAATGATTACATATATATCTAAACTCGTCACAATAAGATAATGATGCAATATAATCAATGCGTTCATATTCAAATTCAATACTGTCGCCATTGGGATGAATTATTTTTTCAAATGCCATGCGGATGATGCCCATCCCGTGGTTTTCTGATGTCTGAAATTTATGGATAGGTCTATTGCATCGTTTCCAAATTCATAATCGACACCATCTTCTGTCGTTAGAGTAAATTTAGTAAACATTCTACTTTGATTATTTGCACGGACTCCATTAATAATCAGACCATTTCCAATACTTCCCTGCTTTAATCTTAACGGGCGATTAGAATACACTTGCCATTCACCAGTTGAATCGAGAATAAAAAAACCTGAATATTCCCCAAATTGGAAACTAAATTTATCCGGCTCCGTGTCTTGTAATCTCCATACCAAGCCCATTTTATCTACATATGAGTCAATAAGCTCCTTATTTTCAGCTTCCCACAGCCTATTATTATCTAACAGTTTATGATTATAATAGTATCCATATTTTTCAGAATAATCATATTCGTCAGGAAGGTCGCGCACTTCGCGGGTGATGGCGCCGCCAAGGAGCAGCGTCCAGCCGAGGCCTACCCAGCCGGGATGCTCGTCGGCCTTCACTCCACCGCAGTGGTAGGAGAGAGCCACAGGTAGCGACAGGGTGCCGTCGTGGATGGTATCGAGCGGGATAGTGATGTTGGGAGTGCCGGTATAAAGGGATACCGGAATGTCGCCGTAGCGCTGGAATGACTTGGCATTTGGCGTAAGTCCATAGGTGGGATCCTGTGGCATCTGTGCCATAAGAGTAAACGCTACGGTGCACATCAATATGAGGAGTGAAGTTCTTTTCATGGCAGTGTCACTTATAGAATTTTTCGGAATAGCGGTTGGAGTCGGTGCATATGTAGAGAGCATAAGGCCCATTGCCGGGAAGACTTGTATAGGATATGGTGATCTCATACTCCTCACCCGGTTCGCAATGGCGTGAGTCGCTGCTGTAGACAAATCCCACTACGTCGGCAAGTATAAACTCCACGTCGGTAGCCTTATCGACAGAGTATCTCACGCTCACATTAAGCCAGTCGCGATTCTGGGAGAAACTGTAGCGTATGTCATCGCCCCCTCCGGGCATGTCACCACCTTCCTGCGCCGCATCACCTCGCGAGTTTACACTCCCATATGCATTCTTCAGATGCAACAGTTCGCGTAACACGCTATTGTCCGGATCAGACGGCAGACTTTCAATCTCGCTCAACGGGGTATAGCATGCCTGCTGCATCAGCGATTCGCCACCTTGAAGGGAGGTCAAAGTCTGCACTTCAAGTATCGGATAACGGTAACCCGGAGCATACCACCGCCGTGTATCATGACGCAGCACATTCCCCTCTGTCGCGGCGTGGGCAAATTCTTCGTAGGAGATATCGCCAGAAATGCTGTCTATAGGATAATAATTGTGAAAGAACAGACGCTCGGTATGAAGGCGCTCGACATTGCGCAACGTGTCGCCCTCGGGCAAAATCAACGTCCCTACGGCATCGACCGACATATGGTAGTTGCCTCGGACGGCATATCTAAGACGGTCGCAGTAGATACCTCGGCCATGCACCGGTCCGGAGAGGCCGCACCCATACCACAGTGAATCGGGGAGCCATGGCTCGCACTGGTCAAAAAGCAAGCGCCATTGGCTGTTTTCATGCCCGGAGACAAATAGCGTATCACTATGGCAGTCATAGTACATGGCCGTACGACGGTCTACGATACGGTACCGTTGCAACGAGTCATCTATAAGTTTGACTTCATACTTGCCCGGGGTACCTGATCCAATCTCATGAAGATCCCACAGACAACCCTCTCCTCCGACTACTGTATCGGCATATGATAGCGGATAACGGGTCAGTATATCTCCGTCACGCAATCCATTACGCAAGGAGGTGATTCCGTAGCAGCAGGAAGAGATTTCCCCATAACATACTGCCGGAGACAAGACGAAAGTGACGATAAGTGACAACAGAATAGCGCGATAATTCATGGTGGAGAAGGATTGATTGGTGGACTTTTCGCAAAATTAACAGTTTTTCCGAATTTCGCACTATTCTAATGTGTGTTTTTTCAAATCACATGTAAAAAACAATGGGTAATTACCAGACACAAGTATCAGTTTAAATTTCTCAGAACAGACACTAATCGGTCAGAACGTGCTGTGGATGAGGTGGCGGAGCTTGAAATTGTAGGGATGCAGGGAGAGAGTTTCAGTTTTTTGTTATAACTTTGAGAAAATATACAAGCAGAGTATGAAACGTGTACTTATCATAGGCGCCGGGGGCTTTATCGGTGGGTTTATCGCTGAAGAGAGCCTGCGCCGGGGGTACGACACTTGGTGTGGCGTACGCTCCAGCACATCGCGGCGCTTCCTTACCGACAGCCGGCTGCACTTTGTGGAACTTGACTATGACTCGCCGCAGACAATGGCACAGCAGCTTCGCGAGGCACTTCCCGAGAGTGAACGATGGGACTGGATTGTCTACAACTTAGGCGCCACGAAGGTGATGGTCTACTCCGACTTCAACCGCATCAACTATCAATATCTCAAAAATACCGTCGAGGCACTTAAAGAAGCCGACATGCTCCCTTCCAGATTTCTCTACATGAGCAGTCTGAGTGCACTGGGTCCGGCCGATGAGAAAACCTACGAACCATACCGCGCCGGGATGATACCCACTCCCAACACACGCTACGGCACGTCGAAGATCAAGGCCGAGACGCTGCTTGAGATGACCTCCGGCCTCGACTGGATCATATTCCGTCCGACGGGTGTCTATGGCCCGCATGAGCAGGACTATCTGATGATGATCAAGTGTATCGACAGCCATTGGGACTTTGGCGTAGGATTCCGCAAGCAGTTGCTTACCTTTATATATGTAGAGGATTTGGCCACAGCCATATTCGATGCCCTCGAGCGGGGAAAGTCTGGCAAAAAATATATTATATCTGAGCCGCGTGCCTACACACAGTCAGAGTTCCGCCGCATAGTGGAGCGTGCTCTCGGTGTGAAGTGGGCAATACCGGTGCGACTGCCATTGTGGATGGCCAAAGTGGCATCGGTTGTGGCCGAGAAATATGGCATATTCAAAATGCGTCCCTCGACCCTCAACACTGACAAGTATAAAATAATGAAACAGCGCAATTGGAACGCCGACCCCTCGGAAGCCCAAAATGACTTCGGATTCGTAGCGGCACACTCCCTTGAGGATGGCATACGCCTCACCGTCGAGGCATACCGGCGCGATCTCGCCGCAATGCGTGCAGCCAAGAAAGGGGGGCGCAAATGAACGGCCGTCCATCGCCAGTGCCTGGATGGTTTATCGCAATAGTGGTAATGATGCTGCTCCCGTTGCTTACCTGGCCACGCCTTGTGGGCGACATGCTCGAAAGCAATGCGGCAACGGATGGAAACTCGACCATGCTGTTCATATTCCCGATATATGCATTGCTGTCGGCATGGCTGGCCTACCGTTGCTATGCCTCGCGCCGCGAGGTGAGCTGGATATTGCTCGGAGTGCTCATGATAGCGTATGTGGCCATGTTTTTCTTGATGCCAACACCATTAGGGACGCCCATTGGTGCATACGAATAACGTGAACTGCGGACGCACCAACAATTGTACGAAACGACATACGCAAGTAGAACTATTTAATCAAACTATAAAGATATGAGTGACAAGTATCATCAGCCGGTCGAATCATCGACCGTCATCACCGACGATGCAGCCGTGACCGCAGCCGTCAATAAAATCCTCTCAGAACATTATGAGGAGAACTGCAACACGGAGGTATACCGCACTATCCTGAATTGCATCGACCTCACTACCCTGTCGACCACCGACTCGCCTGCCTCAGTAAGCGACTTTGTGGAGCATGTCAATTCATTCGACGAGAAACATCCCGACCTGCCCAATGTAGCGGCCATCTGCGTGTACCCCAACTTCGCACAAGTGGTACGCACCGTGCTCGATGTGAGCAGCGTGAAGGTAGCATGTGTTTCTGGCGCTTTCCCCTCCGGACAGTCGTTCCCGGAAATAAAAGTCGCCGAGACAGCCATGGCAGTGTCTACAGGAGCAGACGAGATCGATATGGTATTTCCCGTTGGTGACTATCTCGACGGCGATTGGGAAGCCGTGGCCGATGACATAGCCGAGATAAAGGCCGCATGCGGTGAGGCCCACCTTAAGGTGATCCTTGAGACTGGTGCCCTGAAAAGCGCAGAGCACATACGAAATGCATCTATTCTGTCAATATATTCAGGTGCCGACTTCATCAAGACTTCCACCGGCAAGGTATACCCAGGCGCATCGCTTGAGGCTGCCTACGTGATGGCCCAGTGCATCAAAGAGTATTACGACAAGACAGGCCGTCAGGTTGGCTTCAAGGCAGCCGGGGGTGTGGCCACTACTGAGGATGCAGTAAAATACTACACCGTAGTCAAGGAGGTGCTCGGCGAGGAATGGATGAACAACGCCACATTCCGCATCGGCGCAAGCCGTCTGGCCAACAATCTGCTCAGCGCACTGCTCGGCAGCGAAACTAAGCACTTCTGATAATCGCTTATTGCACATTGAAGCGATACGCACGATACATATTGCCGACAGCAACCGTCATATCAGCATTGGCGGTGGCTGTCGGCTTGTATTTTTTCTTTGATCCCGCAGGATCTGCATTGTTCCCAAAATGTCCGTTCAGACTGCTCACCGGACTGCAATGCCCGGGCTGTGGATCACAACGCGCCCTGCATGCGCTGCTGCATGGCGACATTGCCGGAGCATGGCGGTTCAACGCTATGCTGGTGGCATTTATTCCCGTGCTGGCTGTAATGATCCCGGTGCAACTGTTGCGACGCAGCCATCCACAGTTGTATCAGCGCGTGTTTGGCACTCCTGTCATCTGGGGCACATTCATCGCCGTGATGGCATGGTGGATAGCCCGCAACATCTGGGGCTGGTGACTATCTCCCAGTTTAACTTTCTTCTTTAACAAGAGCCTATTTTAAGGGCATGGCGGTAAGTTGCCATGATTGCGTCGGCCATGGCACGATGGTTGAAACGGGCGGTATAGGCACGTCCTTGCGCTACCATGTCGGCACGCAGGGTCGCATCGCCGATAATATTGAGGGCGGCCTCGGCAAATCCATCCACATCGTCGGGATCGAGATATACAGCACCGGGGCCTCCAGCCTCCTCAAGCACAGATCCCGAACAAGCTATAACCGGCGTCCCGGCATTGATCGACTCTATCACCGGGAGCCCGAATCCCTCGAAACGCGACGTATAGCTCGACACTGAGGCCAAAGCATAGAGTG
>CANPDS010000048.1 GCA_947573015.1 uncultured Muribaculum sp. | reverse complement strand
GTGGTCAAGAGCGAGAGGCCCTTCTACTGCGTATATGTTGAGGTCGTGGGTTTTGTCGGTAAGGAGACGGTCGACGAGAAGGTAATAGGTGCGGGTTGTGGGTGCGTAGAAGAAGTCGTATACGCAATCACGGTATCCCATGTCGAGATGCAGCGGTTTCACCACAGTGCTGTAGGATGGTGTGTCGAGATATATTCGGGCAATACTTCGTCCGAACTGTGTGGTTGCAATCAGGAAGCTTCGTGTCTCATCGTCGTAATACATTGTCGAAGCGTTAAGGAAAATGTTGCTTACGGTGTCCATTTCCCAGATCTTGCGACCTTGCATAGTGGCGAGATCATATTCGTAAAGGTCGTAATAGTATCTCGTGGGAAGCTCCTGGCGTCCGGTTTCGTTGCCTTTTCCTCCGAATATATACAGTTTGTCACCGACGATTGCTGATGCGGCACCATTGCGTGGTGCCGGACGAGGGCGCAGTTGGAGACGTTCGAATTTGTTGTTGGCGAAGTTTATACGGAAAATTTCGTTGGAGAAGCGGAAAAATCCATATCCGCCGAACGAATAGTAGATTGAATCGCCCTGCATTGCCCATGAATGATTGGCGTGTACGGCCTCCAGGTTGTCGCGTGAATGCGGATTTGACCACATGCCTGTGTTGAAGTCGAATGTTGCAACGGCACCACGGTTGAGGTCAAACGATACCAACTCATTGGTCGATGGGCGATACATGAGATTGTTTGACATGGTCATTTCGCGGTAGCCGCCTTTTACGGGTATCTCGCGCGAAGTGCTGTCGGCCAGATTTACGATGCTAATGGTGCTGTCGCTTACGATGAACAGTGATGCGGTAGTCGGGTCAAATGCTGTCTGTATCTTTTCGGCTGTCTTCATTGAGTATACGCGGCGAGTCACCTTGTGGTCGTCGAGCATCCAATGGGGATTTGTGGCGCGAGCCGGCATATGGCTGATCTGGTCATAGCAAGTTACTCCGTCGTGATGGGATAGTTCCCAATGGCATCTGACGGTGCCGGAATCAAGTATGCGTATGTCGGCGATGTTTACCGGAGGTGTTTCGTACTCTACGCGTGCGCCGAAAATTATTGTGGCTTCCTGCATGCGATTCAAGTCAACTTTTGCCGACACCGTGTCGGTTGCATAGATAAGCCGTACTGTTCCTGATGTTCGGTCGAGGTCGAGCGACGCTTTTACCGGCAGATTGCTGACTGCGTTGACGCAGGGATATATGCGGTCGTTGATTACGAGGGTAGGGTAGAAAAGCGCACCTTCGGGAGAATATACCACGGATATGTCGGTGCCGTCATTCCCGGCTATGCCTACCACGCATCCGAACATCGATGTTTCGGGGCGAGTCTCAATATCGAATTCCAGAGTGAACTGTTCGGAAACAGGTATCGGCTCACCATTGTTGAGCACGAGAGATGTGCGCTCAGCGACAGGAGCATCGTTTGAGTTGAATTGCAAGCCGTAGTTTAATGCGTGTACGGCCGTGCCCATTACGAGCATGAGTATAAAGCTTAGCAATGTCTTCAGTTTATGCCACATCAATCATACTGTTTTACTGATTGCTCAAATCGGGGTAGGTCGGGGTTTTTCTTGGTTCTCGGTGCTACAAAATTAATAAAATCTAATCATAATTCGAAATAATTGCGACGAAAAATATGGTAAAACGTTGTTTTTCAACTTAATTTTGACTTAAAAAGGTAATAAAATGTAAGTTTTAGGGGGGGGGTATTTGACTGATTGTCAGATATTTAGCTGATTTGATTGAAGAATTTTAGTGATTTCGTGAAATTTTATTATGAAGTTATCGCGGAGTAACCGGACTGTTAAGCCATGTTGCGTAACTTTGCAACAGAGAACGAAACATAAGTATAACATCAATTACTCACATTTATCATTACTGCTTACTGATTCACTTATTTTCGGGACTATCCGTCGGGATGACGCTCATGTCTCAACTGATTTTCTTATGGAAGTCAGTTTCAGCATTGCAGGACGCGCATGCGTCAATGTAATGGAGCCATGCCAGCTTTAATGGTATGGTTGAGGTTAGAAGATTGGTTTTTGGTTAATTCTAAGGTATGAGAAGCAAACGGAGCGCTATTGTTAGTGCTCCGTTTTGTGTTTCTGAGTTTTTTAGGATGTTTAGTCCGGTATTTGTATGTTAAGGCGTCGGACTTTCAGTTACTGTATAAAAACAAGAAAGCCGCCTTGTGGTGTGGCGGCTCAATCTTGCTCTAATGTATCTATTATGTGTTGCAGTGGGAGGTAGGGGTCTTCACGACTGATCCGTTTTGTTTCCCAAACCTTTGCCCGGAACCGGGTGCCTCGCTTTAAAGAAAGGCGTCTTACAAGGCCTGCATTTATAAATGTTAAATACTTTTCCTTTGCAATCTGTGAATTTGTTGGTACAATTCCTTTTCCAGGGGTAGAGTAACGTTCTTTGTTGCGGTTACTCCTTCTAGATGATGCAAAGGTAATATGCGGTTATGACACATGCGTTACACCCGAATGACATTGTTGTTAAATTATTCGGGTGCGTGTCAGTTAGGCCTATTTATCAGTCAAATTTATGTAAAAGCGACTTTGTATTGGTATTCGGAGTGTGCTTCTGTGATGGATATGACTAATGTTTTTTTGCTTTCCTGAGGGTGAATACGAATTCCAGACCGTGAGGATTGCAGTTTCGTGCCAATATTGTACCGCCAAACACGATGATGGTGTTTTTTACGATCGGCAATCCGAGTCCTGTTCCGCCTACTTTGCGTGAACGGCCTTTGTCGATGCGGTAGAAGCGGTCGAATAGGTGTGGAAGATGCTCTTCGCCTACGCCTACACCGTCATCGGCGAATGAAAATGTATAGTCTTTTGAGTTTTCTGCAATCAACTTGAATCGGCAGTTCTCGCCCCTTGAGTGGAAGTCGGCATTTCGTATAAGGTTCATCAGCATGCCGTAGAATAGGTTGTAGTTGCCTACTACAATGCATTCGTCGGGGACGTCATAGCTGAATTTGATATTGTTGACCATCGTTATCGACTCAAGTTCGGTAGCGATATTGTAGAGTAGGTCGCCCATGTCGATATCTTCGTTTGAGATAGAGTTGGCGCCTTCCTCGAGGCGTGTTATTGACGAGAGGTCGTTGAGCAGGTTGCAGAGGCGGTCCATCGCGTTCCGGGCGTTCTCGATAAAGCGTTGTTTCATCTCGTCGGGCATTTCGGGATGTGTGGCGATGGTGTCGAGATAGCCGCGAATCACACCTACGGGAGTTTTCAGTTCATGGTTTATGTTGTTTGAAAGCTCGCGTGTCATGTGTATCTTGTCCTCTGTAGCCTTTATCGCTATTGAGTGTTCGCGTTCTGAACGGCTCATTGCCGCATCCTTTTCGGTGTAGAGTTTGTATATCTGTCGGGAGATGTCGCCTAATTCATCGTGGGGAAAACTGTCGACAGACGGTAGAGGAAGCCCTGAGGCCGCTTTTTCAGCAAATGTGTGGAGTAGTGAGACATTGCGTCCGAGCACGTGTGTCACTACGTATGCGAATATTGTGGCAGCCACTGCAAGGATGATGATGATGATCCATATGCCGTTGTCGACCGATAGTTCGCGTGACAATGCATATGTATAAGGCATGGCCGTGTGAACATACAATTTCCCGTCGGGCGACATGCGTACTCCAAAGTAGTAGTAGGCTCTTGCGGGGTCAATGCTACTTCGTCGGAGGGTAGTGCCGTGGCCTGTGATAGTAGCGGCCTCAAGTTCAGGCACTTTCTTGCCATCGACCGATGGTGGGATCGGCGTGCCGATGCAGTGTATCAGATTCTCGTGATCGTCGTATACGGAGATACGGATTCCATTGAGTGCGGAATTTTCGTAGTACTTTGCGGCGAACTGTATCACAGGGCTTAGATCGAGACCTTGCTCATATGCCGCGATGATACGGGCGTTGAGCATTCTGATCTCGTCATTTACCGATTCTTCCCTGAAATCCGACTCGTTTTTATACTGGTATGCCGCCAGAGTGAGGATTACGAGCCACAGTAAGCCCACCAACGGCAGGAATAGCCGTCGGCCGTAGCTTAGTCGGAATATGTTGTTGAGTGCTGCCGGTTGCACGGTTTGTCGCTATCAGATGGTTTCTTTGAATCCGTAGCCGAATCCCAGGCGGGTGATGATGTTGTTGCCGTATGGGTCGATTTTTTTGCGCAGACGGGTTATGTTGGTGTCGATGGTGCGGTTGCTCACCACCACGTCGTCGGGCCATACCTCATGGATTATCTCTTCGCGGGAGTAAATGCGGTTGCGGTGGGTGAGGAAGAAGTGGAGTATCTCAAATTCGGTTTTCGTGAGTGCGATCGGCTGTCCGTCGAGGTAGCAGGTCTTCTCGTTGCGGTCGAGGCGGAGGGTCTTGAACACGATATCCGGCTCCGAAAGTCCCTGCGAGACATTGAATGTGGCGCGTTGTGCGGCCTGAGAGCGACGCAGTACGGCGCGTACGCGTGCCAGCACCTCGTTGATGACGAATGGTTTGGTGATGTAGTCGTCGCCTCCGAGATTGAGGCCCATTACAGTGTCGTCCTCTCCATCGAGGGCCGAGCAGAATATGATGGGGGTGTTTTCTGTCTTTGGGTTGTGGCGCAATTGTTTGGCGAAGTCAAAGCCTGAGATATTCTCCATCATGATGTCGAGAATGAACAGGGAATAGCTCGCCAGATCAAGCGACTGGGCTTCTTCAGGCGACAATGCGTAGTCGGCCTCGTAACCCTGTAGGTCGAGGTTGTACTTGAGGATCTCGCAGATGGGTTCCTCGTCATCGACAATAAGAATTTTTATTCTCATGGAGGTGTGGTGTTTCGATTACTGAAATCGAGCTTTTATGTTTGATGAATGTTTGAACTTGTTCAAGATGTCTAATCCGAGCCTGATATGTGGCCGAACTGGATTTTGCTACTTACATAGCTCTTACAAAGATAATGAATTAAATGTGATGAAAATGTTAACAAAAGTTAAATAATCCGTTCGTTTGAACCAATCCGGATGGGGAATGTTTAAGAGGTATAATTACTATATTTGCACTGTGTTTTTCATGGTATTAGATTTAAGGTTAATAACAAAGGGCGAGTCGCGATGACTGGCCCTTTGTTATTTTTGTAAGCGGATGGGTAAATTAGATGGTTTCGTGACCGATGACGAAGGTACGCACATTCACTATATATTATTGTGTGTCGCCTGCTGCCGATGGAAAGCATGCTGTTGCCAAAATCGTAAAATAAAATTCAAATAAAAATATGTGTTGACTGGCTGCAAACTGCATCGCGGCCATTTTTTATCTTATGGCAAAAATAAATTGAAGCAAGCGGATATAATAGATAATATGGGAATGTTAATTTTAACATTTCATAGAGTGGAACACTGTATATTGTGCTTTATATCAATGATATATGCTTAAATTTAGCGCGTGTTGGTTTGCGATTAAGTTTATGTTTAAAAACACATATTGGTAAATTAATTGGGTTTTAATTGCGGATTAAGTGTCTGTTTAAGCCGTGCGCGCTAAGTTTGCGTCGCATTATGGCTCCGGGCTATGGTCTATTGACAGACCAGACGGATGCCGACACCGGGAATCCCGGGTATTTAGTTTAATCTTTAATCAAACCTATTAGCATGAAAAGAAATTTTACACGTGCTTCAGTCCTGGCAGCTATGGCAGCGCTCGCAGTGGGCGGTGTTCAGGCTAAGGACCTTTATTTGTCTGAATCCGGTAGTGACAGCAACACCGGTCTCAGCGCTGATTCACCTGTAGCTACTCTTACCAAGGTTTTTGAATTGGTAGAGGCTAATGACGTAATTCACGTCAACGGTATTGTGCATATGGCTGGCGATGCTGCGCAGGCCAAAGCCACCATGACTGGTGGTAACTTCTATCTATCTGGTCTGAAAGATGAGAAAAGTGAATACTATCAGTATAGCATTTTCTCAATTTCTATAAACGAGGAAAGACTCTCGAATCTTACATTCCTTGGCGAAGACCCCGAAAATGATGGTTTCGATGGTGATAGTAAGTATGGTTTCTTCGAGATTGGCGCTAAAGGTGATTTCCAGAATAGCGCTTGGACAAAGTTCCAGAATCTCCGATTCCAGAACAGCCGTGCGCAGCAGGAAGGCGGATCATTCTTAATTCATGACCACGGTACCGGTATTTTTGATAACTGCGTGTTTGAAAACAACGGTTTCGTTGAGGAGTGGCTTGAGACAGAGCCTCGCGACGGTATGGATGCATACAAAGCGCCTGACGCCACAACTCAGGAGCGCGGCGGTGCTTTCCACTTCCAGTTCGGTACGCTGACAATCACAAACTCTATCTTCCGTGGTAACACTGCACGCCGTGGCGGCGCTATCTGCCAGACCGGTGGCGTTCTTACTCTTGAGGACTGTCTGTTCGAGAACAATGGTGCACACACTTTCGATAAGCCTATCCGCAATCAGGATGGTGGCGCCCTTTGCATCTGGACACTCCATTCATCTACAAAGTGCGACATCAACCGCTGCTCATTTGTCAATAACTCCGCAGCCTCTATGGCCGGTGCCATACAGTTCTTCGTGAACGTTGACAGCAAGGAGCGTATTGTCGATGCCAATGTCACCAACAGCTATTTCTTACTCAACGACGCTATCTTCGAGCATGGCGGTGCTATTGGTTGCGACAATATGAACGGTAGCGCGACCGGTGACAAACTTCTTCTCATCAAGTTCGGCAACTGTACATTTGCTCAGAATATGGCCGGCTTCTACGGTCCCACACTTTACTGGCGTGGCGGCACAAAGGGTTCGCTCCTTTCTATGCGTAACTGTACAATGATATCGAACTGTGCTAACGGTAATCGTGGTGAAACCAATGGCGGACATGGCGCCAATATCAATATCAATTCTGATAATGTAGGCCATCCGGCTGACGACGTAAAGTTTGAGTTCCTCAACTGCGTGATGGAGGACAATCAGTGCTCTAACGGTCAATACTCGGATATCTCGCTCCTTGGCACATATGCTCGTAACATAACGGATATTACTGTTGACAACTGTGCCATCTCATCTATAATAGGCGATGAGAATAACACTATCGTTCCTTCCAATAGTTATGTCAATTATAATAATGGTACAGACAAGATCGATGCTGTGATCCACGAAGAGAGTTCTGATCATGTTGGCGGTGGCACCCTTCTATATAAAGGTATGCAGTGGGGCATTGCAGCACTTGATTTCAACAACACCAATCTTCCCACCGGCGACAAGGCTCACTATGTAATGGCCGACACCCCCAACTACTACATGACCAAGGAAGCTGCTGGTGATACCGAGGCTGCTTACTGGACACTCCGTGGCATGGATATCTCCGACGGCGATCAGAATGGCAAGCCCCGTGGCGCGACTCCGGTTATCGGTGCTTGCGAGAGCGACATCGACGAGCTTTGGGATATCTACGATACTATAGATGATGATGGCAACCAGGGTGAAGTTACAAACAGATACCCCGCTACATCCGGTCTTGAGACAGTGGTAGCCAATGGCGAAATCGAACTCGTGCTCAGCAACGGTGTTCTCACCGGAAGCGACAACACCCTTTTCACTGTCTATATGCTCAACGGCACAAAGGCTGCCGAGGCCAAGGGTTCTGTTGACCTCAATGCCATCGACGGTGTGAATATCATCGTGGCTCGCGAAGGCTCAACCTACCGCACACTTAAGGTGATGACGTGATCCCCTCTCCGGAAGCATCCGACGGATTATCTGATATATGCCTCCCGGCCCTCCGGCCGGGAAGCATTCAAAAAAATAACAAGGCGCTTTCCGGTTACTGAAACGATTACTATAAGATTAGATCCTCCGGAGGGGGGGGACGGTAAAAGTCCCCCCTCCTTTTCTCCCCTCACCCACCGACTCTAATACTTTTTATGGATTTCTACATACATGAGTATGTATTTGATAGGAGAAACACAGTTTGCATAGGTAAAAAAAGATTGTTTTTTAATTAATTAAATTTGTAAGTATCCTCTCTCACCATATATTGGGACATCGCGTGTGAGAAAAGCGTGCGTCACTGCCCCAACAGATTTCCGAGATTACAAACCTTAACTCATTACAAACCCCAAGTACTCATAGGATGCGAATATCAATTAAGAACCTGTCACGCTTGACGGCCTCAGCCGCTCTTGTGGCGATGGTCGGTGCTCCCGCATGGGCACAGAGCCTTTCGCTAAGTGGTACCGTTGTCGATCAGGAGGGTGAACCCGTTATCGGAGCTACCGTGCATGTGGCCGGTACCAACAGGGTGACATCAACCAATGTCGACGGTCAGTTCACAATCAAGGCCGATAAAGGCGAGAAGCTCCAGATCAGTTATGTGGGCTATCGTCGCCAGAATATCACAGTGAAAAATGATGGTAAGCTCAACGTTGTCCTTGTCAACGATCAGAATCAGCTCAATGAGGTGGTTGTGACCGCTCTTGGTATCACACGCGATGCCAAGTCGCTGTCATATGCGCGCCAGTCAATCGATACTGAGCCTCTCACCGAGGTGCGTGGCTCAAACCTTATGGACATGCTTACTGGTAAGGCTGCCGGTATGCAGGTGATCTCCGGTGGTGGCCCCACAGCATCTACCCGTATCGTGCTGCGTGGTGTCAACTCGCTCACCGGTAACAACCAGCCGCTCATCGTTGTCGACGGTGTGCCCATCATCAACAACATGGGTGAGGATGGTGACCTTGACTTCGGAAACCCCGCCAACCTTATCAACCCTGACGAAATCGAGGACCTTGAGGTGCTCAAGGGTGCCAATGCATCCGCTCTCTATGGTTCTGATGCTGCCAACGGTGTGATCCTCATCACCACCAAGAAGGCTACCAAGAAGAAGGGTCTTGGCGTAACCTACGGTTTCAACCTCATGCTCGGATATATGTACAACTATCCGACATATCAGAATCAGTATGGCGCTGGACAGAGCTGCGCATTCGAACGTGCCAATGCCGGCCGTAACTTCTACGGCAGCCAGGGTGCTTCGGGCGGCTATGATCCCAACCTTCCCTACGGTATCTGGAATCCTAACAACGTTAATCAGGACCAGCGTTCATGGGGTATGCCTCTGCTCGGATTCGAGGTAGTGGGCCGTAACAATCAGGTGAAGCGCTACGAGAGCCATCCTGAGACTACCAAGGCTATGTATGGCACAAGCCATATGTACACCAACTCTCTGTCGATCGACAAGATGTTTGATGGTGGTACATTCCGTCTGAGCTACACCAACATCATCAGCGACGACGTGCTTAAGGGTGTGAACGACCTCGAACGCCATACCTTCAACCTCCACACCACAGCCGATCTGGCAAAATGGTGGAATATCGACGTATCTACCCGTTACGTATATGAGGAGGTTGACCACCGTGCGTTCCGCAACTCGTCCGACCGTAACCCTGTATATCTGTTCGCCAACCTGCCGCGCGACGCGCAAATCAGCGAGCTTATACCCTGGAAGAAGCCTGACGGCACAGCATTCAACTTCGCTGGCTTCACCAACCCCTTCTGGTCGCTTAACGAGTGTGATAATGCCGACAACAAGCACTGGTTCATGGGCAACATCACCATGAATTTCAAGCCCTACAAGATGGTCGACATCCGTCTGCGTGCCGCTACCGACGTGCAGATCAGCGAAGGCTGGTCATTCACCAACCTCAACACTCCTTACGATCAGGATGGTGAGTATTTCCGCTGGAAACGCGACTGGCGCAACACTAACTACGAAGCCCTCGTGATGTTCCATAATGGATTCTGGGACAACTTCCTCAACGTCAACGCCAGTGCCGGTGCATCCGCACAGACTATCCACGGCTCGCGCGTATACTCAAAGGCTACACAGATCCAGTTCTCCGACATGCGCTCCCTCTCCAACGCCAAGGGTATCGTTTCTGCCCTTGAGGAGGGTGAAGGCAAGAAGAAGCAGGCCGTATATGGCTCTCTTTCTCTCGGTATCGACGGATGGGCCTATATCGACGCCACCGCACGCAACGAATGGTCGTCAACCCTTCCAACCAACAATAACTCTTACTTCTACTGGTCGCTCGGTACAGGTCTTGTGATCTCCGATCTTCTCAAGCTCGACCAGCATCTCTTCCCGCTCATCAAGCTCCGTGGTTCTTACGCCAAGGTAGGTAACGATACCGGTTTCGACCGTCTCGTATCTGGTTACTACAAGAGCGATGACGCTCTCTTCCTCGGAGCTCCCTACTTCGTGGGTGAGAATGTGCTTAAGACTCTCGCGCTTAAGCCTGAGATGACAAAGTCGTGGGAGCTTGGTGCTGAACTCCGTTTCCTCGACAATCGCTTCTCGTTCGACTTCACATATTATAATAAGGCTACCACCGACCAGATCGTGGAGGCCGACGCTCCTCTTGCATCAGGCTATCAGCGTGAGATCATCAACGCCGGTAAGATGACCAACAAGGGTGTCGAACTCAGCTTCTCGGTAACCCCGATCCGCACACGCGACTGGACTTGGGAAGTACGTGCCAACTGGGCCAAGAACAAGAATATGGTAGTGGCTCTTGCTCCGGGTATCGACCGTTTCGAGCTTACCGGTCGCGACAACATCAAGTCGTATGCCGAAGTCGGCAAGCCTTTCGGTGTGTTCTACGGCAATGACTACCGCCGCGATGAGAATGGCAACATCTATGTAGGCCGTGATGGTAAGGCCGAGTATGAACCCGACCAGTATCTCGGCTCTATCCAGCCTGACTGGCTTGGCGGTGCAAGCACCACACTCCGTTGGAAAAACCTCTCTGTCGGTGCAGCAATCGACTTCAGCCATGGTGGTAAGTTCTGGTCATACACCACATTCCGTGGCGGTATCGACGGTTCTGTAGCACAGACCCTTGCCGGACGTTTCGAGAACATGGAGTCACGCCTTGTGTATGGCGAGAACGACCGTGAGCGCGAAGGTGTGCTTGAGGCACAGTATACTAATATCCCAGGCTACAACCCCAACACCAACCCCTGCTATCCCAACGGCGATCCGTATTACTATCCCGATTGGGAGCGTCCGAAAGGCGTATGGGTAGGTAACACCGTATATACCGAGACCCTCGACTACTGGGGTGGCAGAGAATCCATGACATGGGTTACACCGACCAACCACTGGTGTCACAACGGTACATCGTCAGCCGCGCGTAATATTTACTCGGCAAGCTACGTTAAACTGCGTGAGGTGAGCGTAGGCTGGAGCATGCCACAGGAATGGCTCCGCAACTCGTTTATCCGCTCAGCTAAGTTCTCTGTTGTAGGTCGCAACGTAGCTATCCTCCACCAGAGCTGTCCGAAGGGTATGGACCCGCAGGCCACCTCTTCTACCGGCAACAACCAGGGCTTCGAGCAGGGCTTCACCCTTCCCACTGCTACTTGGGGCTTCGATATCAAAGTTACATTCTAATCCGTCAGTATCAACATGAAACTCAAATATATTCTTCCATCATTGGCTCTGCTTGGCACAGCTGCCGGGTTCACCGGATGTACCGACGATTTCGAGGAGGTGAATACCAACACCAACAAGGTGTATGATGTCACACTCAATGATGTC
>CANPDS010000047.1 GCA_947573015.1 uncultured Muribaculum sp. | reverse complement strand
ACAAAAACAAAAAACACCCAAACCCCAAAAAAAAAATTATCTCTTTTTGGGGGGGGGCGGTCACATTTGCCCCCCCCCCTCCATATATGCTGAACCAGTCGCTTATTATCAGTTTTCAGCAACTTTATTATAACGCTTGTTCAAGCCTTCAACAACTTCGTTTGTAATATCCAAAGCCGGATTGAAGTAGACACCAGCTGCCTTATAAAGGATAGCATCGTAGCCTTTCTTCTTATTATACTCCTTGATGAAGGCTTCGATCGAATCAGTAAGCTGCATCTGCTGCTGAATCATTTCCTGCTCAGCTTCGCGCTGGAGACTGGCAAGATAATTCTGCGCTTCAGCCTGTTTCTTATTGAATGTATCTTGATCAGACTGGAAGCTCTCCTGCGAAAGATAGCCATTATTGTTGATTTTCTGCTGTATCTGATTGCCAAGTTTCTGCAACTCAGCGCCACGTGTACGCTGTGCATTATCGATCTTATTGATCTGGCGAAGCTGAGCTTCCTTGAAATCCTTAGCCAAATTATAATGGGCTGCAATCGAATCGGCATCGATGTAACGGATATTTACTGCTGCGGCTACTGATGAATCTGCCGAGGTAGCCGCAGGAGCAGCGTCCTCTTTACCAGAAGAGCATGCTACGGCCATACCGGCCAGAATAAGCATGAGGGTCTTTGCACAAAGTGCGATTTTCTTCATTGTAAGTTGCTTAATGTATGGTATTTATTTCTATTTATTACGCGATGAATGCCCAGAGGCGCAAGTTATACCCTTGCGTCTGAGCGCAATATTGTCGTGAACATGGCCTGAGGGGAAACGTGAACCTTTCACGAAAAGTACCTTTACACCCAAAAGTACCACGCACACAGCGACAATAGCTATCGTCAATAGCACTGTTTTCACTGTGTCTCTATATTTTTACACTGCAAATATAAGAAAGGAATTACAAATCTGGAATTATCTGAATTTTATTTTGTAACTTAGAGTGCGAAAAGCAAAAAATTTAACAATTTTACACAATTAGTCCGATTAATTCACTCATAAATTTTATAACCTGTTATGACAATAAAGGATCTCAAACCCACCGCCGTCTGGACTATCTTTGACCAGATCACCAAGGTGCCACGTCCATCCAAGAAGGAGGAAAAAATCCGTAAATATATCCTTGACTTCGCCAAAGAAAACGGCATTGAGTCAAAAACCGATGAAGTAGGCAACGTAGTTCTCAGCAAACCGGCTACTCCAGGATATGAAAATGCCCCTACCGTAATCCTACAAGGCCACATGGACATGGTGTGTGAATCAAACAAGAAGGGTTTCGACTTTGACAACACTCCTATCACGACCATCATTGATGGCGAATGGGTACATGCCGACAACACCACTCTCGGAGCTGACAACGGCATCGGTGTGGCAGCATCACTTGCCGTAATGGCCGACAAGACTTTAGTACATGGCCCACTTGAAGCGCTCTTCACTGTAGATGAAGAAACAGGCATGACCGGAGCTAACAACCTTGGAGCAAATATGATGAATGGCTCAATCCTACTCAATCTCGACTCTGAGGACGACGGTCAGTTCTTTATCGGTTGTGCCGGTGGCATCGACACTACCGTGACATTCGATTACAAACGCGAGATGGCCCCCGTGGATTTCCACTGGTTTGATATCGAGTTGGCCAACCTTAGCGGAGGCCATTCCGGAGGTGACATACATGAAGGCCGCGCCAATTCCAACAAACTACTCGCGCGTTTCCTCTTCGAGCTTTCACAAGCTCATAGCATAGTACTCAGCGAAATCAGCGGTGGCAATCTGCGTAATGCCATACCTCGCGCAGCTCATGCAGTAGTCGGCGTCCATACCTCAAAGAAAGAGGACGTCATGGTAGCATTCAATAAATTCGTAGCTGATGTAAAAGCCGAATACATCCACACAGATCCAAATATGGATCTTACAATTGCAACGACCGATAAGCCAGAATATGCTATCGATACCGATACCACACTACGCCTTATCCGTTCGCTTTATGCATGCCCTCACGGAGTTGTATCCATGAGCCACGATCTTGAAGGACTGGTTGAAACATCTACCAACCTTGCTGCTGTAAAGATGCTGCCAGACAATCAGATTCTTATCACAACCAGCCAGCGCAGCTCAGTTGAAAGTCGCAAATACGATATAGCTCATCAGGTTGAAGCCCTGTTCCTCCTTGCCGGAGCAAAAGTAACCCACGGTGACGGATACCCCGGATGGACTCCTGACATGAACTCACCAATAATGAAGGTTGCCGTAGATGCATATAAAGAACTGTATGGTGAAGAACCACTGATCACAGCTATTCACGCCGGCCTGGAGTGTGGACTATTCCTTACAAAATATCCCCACCTCGATATGGTATCATTCGGACCGACACTAAGAGGTGTACACTCACCAAGCGAGAAAATGCACATTCCTGCGGTAGCACGCTTCTGGGATCAGCTTACCCTCATACTCCGCAAAGTTGCCGATATGAAAAAATAAAGCAGATCTTAAATTATTATAAATGTCCCCGGCAGATGTTTTCACATCTTGCCGGGGACTATTTCAACAGACCTAACCCATATTGCCATATACCATGACATTATTCCATCGCACACTTGCAACCGCGATTACAGCCATATGCACTTTCCATTGCCTTGGGCAACTCCGACCGCCGCAAGTAATACATCCAGATTCCCTTCATCTGATTCCGGAAAACCTTTGGGATATGGCAGACAGACCTTGGGGCGAAGCACGCCGCAATACCATATTTCGCCTGACTGATAATGATTACCGCCAAGCAGCCGACGAACTTGGCATTGACGTTGCAGCCATGAAAGCAGTGGTAGCTATCGAGGCCGGTGCAAGCCATATGGGATTCTACGCTCCAGCTAAACCTATCATTAACTTTGATCTCACAATGTTTCAACACGGGGCCTCCCGTAAGGGGATCAATCTCGCTAAATATAAAAAGAAGCATCCAGTAGTTTTCAGCCGACCAAACACCTCTCGCTATGGAAGTTACCAAGAGGCACAATACGAAAGACTGAAGGGGGCCATGGAGATTGACTCCATACTAGCCATGGAGAATACTTTCTGGGGCATGTTCCAGATAGGCGGATTCAATTGGAAAAAATGCGGCACGGAATCAGTGACTGAATTCGTAGAACGTATGTCGTCGAGTGAGCATGAACAACTTGAACTATTTGTAGAATTTGTAAAATCACAAGGACTCGACAAATACTTACAGAAAAAGGACTGGGCCGCTTTTGCAAAAGGGTATAATGGCCCGAAGTATGCCAGCCGAGGATACCACAAACGTTTAGCCGCGGCATACCGTAAATACAAAAAAGAAGAACAATAACAGCATCCAATACCCAAAACAAGCACAAGCTTAACTCCGACAACCGGCTTCGACAACCGACATTATCAATAAAAGAAGGATTTTCACATCCTCTAAAATTATAGCGGGATCACACCATATAGTGTGATCCCGCCATTTATTTCGACATTTGATCAATATGTGCTATCAATCGCTGCACTTTGCTTTGATAAACTCGCGGTTGAGACGGGCGATATTGCTGATCTTGATACATTTGGGACATTCAGCCTCACATGCGCCGGTATTAGTGCAGTTACCGAAGCCAAGTTCATCCATCTTTTTCACCATCGCACGTGCACGACGCTTACGTTCAACCTGTCCTTGGGGCAGAAGCGCAAACTGGCTCACCTTGGCAGACACGAAGAGCATTGCAGAGCCATTCTTACATGCAGCCACACAAGCGCCACATCCGATGCATGTAGCTGAATCCATAGCCATATCAGCATTCACCTTTGAGATAGGCAGACAGTTGGCATCCTGAGCGCCACCGCAGTTGAATGAAACATAGCCGCCAGCCTGCTGGATCTGGTCGAATGCATTACGGTTGACCATAAGATCTTTGATTACCGGGAATGCTGCCGAACGCCAAGGCTCAACGGTGATTGTCTCGCCATCCTTGAAGCGACGCATATAAAGCTGACAGGTTGTTGCACCTGTAGCGGGACCATGAGGATGACCATTTATATAAAGTGAGCACATACCACAGATACCCTCGCGGCAGTCGTGGTCAAATGCAATAGGCTCCTCATGATTGTTGACGAGCTGCTCATTGAGTATATCGAGAGTTTCAAGGAACGAGGTGTCGGTATCGGTCTCCACGGTATAAGTGCGGAACTCACCTTTTTCCTTAGGACCGGCCTGACGCCAGACCTTAAGATTTACAGTCATATTTGCCATGTTGTAGAAAATTCTTTAAGAGTTACGACTTATAGTTACGTGTCTGAACCTTGATAGCCTCATAGTGGAGAGGTTCCTTGATGAGTTCAGGAGCCTTCTCGTCGCTGCCCTGATAATCCCAGCATGCAACATAGAAGTAGTTCTCATCGTCACGCTTTGCCTCACCTTCCTCAGTCTGGTACTCTTCACGGAAATGACCGCCGCAGCTCTCATTGCGGTTGAGAGCATCATAAGCCACAAGTTCACCCATTGTAATGAAGTCCTTCAGACGGAAAGCCTTATCAAGCTCGTTGTTCATGCCCTCAGCACTACCAGGCACATAAAGATTGGTCTCAAACTCTTTGCGCAGAGCCTTAAGTTTATCAAGGGCGATAGTCAGGCCCTCCTTGGTTCGACCCATACCAACGTATTCCCACATGATGTGGCCAAGTTCCTTGTGGATTGAATCGACAGAACGCTTACCCTGAATCTTAAGTAATGCATTCTGTGCTTCAACACACTTCTTCTCAGCTTCATCAAACTCAGGAGTGTCGGTACCAGGACAAGGAACGGTAATCTGATCGCTGAGGTAGTTCTGAATTGTATAAGGTAGCACAAAGTAACCGTCAGCAAGGCCCTGCATAAGAGCAGACGCGCCAAGACGGTTGGCACCATGGTCAGAGAAGTTACATTCACCGATAGCGAAAAGTCCCTTTAGTGAGGTCTGAAGTTCGTAGTCAACCCAGATACCACCCATTGTATAGTGGATAGCAGGGAAGATCATCATGGGGTTGTAGTATACAGTACCGTTAATCTCGTTGCCCTTTTCACCAGGATTGACGTCGGTGATTTCCTCATACATATCGAAGAGGTTACCGTAGCGCTGGCGTACAACATCTATACCAAGACGGTTGATAGCTTCAGAGAAGTCAAGGAATACAGCAAGACCGGTATTGTTCACTCCGAATCCCTTATCGCAACGTTCCTTGGCGGCACGTGAAGCAACGTCGCGGGGCACGAGGTTACCGAATGCCGGATAACGACGTTCAAGATAATAGTCACGGCGCTCTTCAGGAATATCTGATCCCTTGATCTCTCCACGCTGGAGTTTCTTGGCATCCTCAATATCCTTCGGCACCCAAATACGTCCGTCATTACGCAGAGACTCGGACATAAGAGTCAGCTTAGACTGCTGGTCGCCATGAACGGGAATACATGTAGGATGTATCTGTACATACGAGGGATTTGCAAAGTAAGCACCCTTGCGGTAGCAAGCCATAGCTGCAGAACAGTTACACCCCATGGCATTTGTTGACAGGAAGTATGCATTGCCGTAGCCACCGGTAGCTATAACCACTGCATGGGCAGAGAAGCGCTCAAATTTACCTGTAACAAGATTTTTGGCAATGATACCACGGGCACGGCCATCGACCATTACCACATCATGCATCTCATAGCGGTTAAAGCTCTTCACCTTGCCGAGGTTGATCTGACGATTAAGAGAGCTATAGGCTCCGAGAAGAAGCTGCTGACCGGTCTGACCTTTAGCATAGAATGTACGTGATACCTGCGCACCTCCGAATGAGCGGTTGGCAAGCAGACCTCCGTATTCACGAGCAAATGGCACGCCCTGTGCGACACACTGGTCAATGATATTGTTTGACACTTCAGCAAGACGATATACATTAGCCTCACGTGCGCGGTAGTCACCACCCTTTACAGTATCATAAAACAGACGATATACAGAGTCACCGTCGTTCTGATAGTTCTTTGCAGCATTGATACCACCCTGTGCAGCGATTGAGTGCGCACGACGAGGGCTATCCTGAATGCAGAAGTTTAGAACATTGAAGCCCATTTCAGCCAATGTCGAGGCTGCCGAAGCACCGGCAAGACCGGTACCTACAACAATCACCGTAAGACGACGTTTGTTAGCAGGGTTTACAAGCTTCTGATGAGCCTTATAGTTGGTCCACTTTTCAGCGATAGGACCTTCCGGTATTTTCGAATCTGCCGGATTCATCACTTTTACTTTTTCTGTATCGATAGTTGCCATATCGCTTGATTAGTTAGCTGGTTCTACATTATTGTCAGAAGCGGAGCATGCTGCACCACAAGTATCGGTACCATTGAGGTAATCTACAAATTCAAGCACACGACGCCACTGGGCGATATTCTCCATCTGCTTCTCGATACGCTCTGGGGTAGCCTGATACTGAGCAGCCATGTCGGGATCATTCTTAAGCTGCTGCATCTGCGATTCTGCAGCCTTGAGGTCTTCGGCTGAAGGGAGTTGATCGTAATCGAAACGATCGGCAGGCACACCTACCATCTCACCAAGCACTTCCTTATATTGGTCGCGGAGGGCAGCATCTTTCTTATAGAAATCGTTATGTGCATTTACAGTAAACACGATAGCCTGTGCGATGAAAAGCACTACCACGATCGAAGTCCACCAGCAACCGATATTCTTAATGCGGCCTATCCATACATTATTGTCCCAACCTACAGTGTGGAGCATTGACCAGAAACCATGGTTCATATGGAACCAAAGAGCAACAAAGCCGATGATATAGATAATCGGAGTCCATACGCAGCTAAAAGCCTCCTGAATGAAAAGAGTACCCATAGATGGGGGGAGGACCTCCTCTACGCCACGGATTTCAACAAGCTGCATCTTAGCCCAGAACTGAATCAAGTGCACTACAAGAAATGCGAGCACTACGATACCGAGCACGAGCATGTTCTGCGATGACCACTCAACTCCCTTAGGGATCTTGTTAATGGCATAGCGGTTATTGCCACGCGCCTTACGATTCTGGAGCGTGAGCCATACTGCATAGATAATGTGAATGATGAAGAGCACGGCCAGACCCATAGATGCTACAAGAGCATACCAGTTGGCTCCAAGGAACTCGCATATCACGTTGTAAGAAGCGGGATAAACGAGCGCTACCGCGTTCATCAAGCAGTGGAAAGTTACAAATAGGACGAGGCAGATACCAGTAACGGCCATCACCAATTTGCGTCCTATAGACGAGCTTGTTAACCACATAGTAGTTTTGAATTTGGATTAAGTTAGTTATGTAATTATTGTTTCGCGTTGCATGCTTCTGACTCCGGGCAATCTCGTCCGGAACACGATCGGTATCAGACATGACTATATTGAAATTACTACATAGCTATAGCCATATCGACTTTGATATGCAAATTTAAGACAATTTACAACGCGGCACAAACATTAAAGAAAAAATTCGCTAATTACTTTTTATTTCTCTTTTTCGAAGCACTAAACAAGCCATCCACCGCGCAGCAAATATATGTTTTAAAACATATTTTTGAAAAATATCTCAAAAATATTATGCTAATGTTATCAAAAATCGCTATACTTGCACAATGATTTAAGACAAATCTACAAACATATCATACTTTACCCTTTAATATCAACAACTTACATACAAAAACTTAAAAACAACAAAATTCCAAAGCTACATAATACACATTCAATATCATAAATTCCCCTTATTTAAAGCATCAAGATGTCATTCTACTATAATATATGACATTCTACCTTCATATAACACATTACAATCCCAAACAACATACAACACATCCCCATTAACACAACAACACCATAATAAATAACAATCTAACAACTCTAAAACAGTAGATCAAATTTCTCATGAATGGAAAGGCGGCAGAGCTTGTGATAAGCCATGCCGTCTGTTTTTTTACAGTATCAAATCTCCCCACCAATAATACACAAAAAAAATCCCGGCATCATACAAGATACCGGGATTTTTATCGTTAATTTGACTTTCGTCAGATTTTATCAGTAATCATTAGTTCTGAGAGAAGATTACGATACGGTTCCAGTTGTTGACATCGTAAACCTGTGAGTCAGATCCCTCAGCCTTGATTGTCAGACGGTCAGCAGGAATACCATACTCCTTGGTGAGCATATCGTATACATTCTGTGCACGACGCTCTGAAAGCTTCATGTTGTAAGCGGCAGTACCGGTGTTCTTATCAGCATAGCCCTTGATTACAACATTGCTGTTGGGGTTAGCCTTCATCCACTGTGCAATGTTGAATACATTTACAGTCTCGGTAGATGTAATCTTGGCAGAGTTGATGGTGAAGCGAACAGTAGAGAGCAGAGGAGCCTGTGCATCGGGGCATTCAGGAGCTACTACCTCAGGACAGGGAAGCTGTGCCTCAGCAGCTGCAAGAGCAGCACCACATGTAGCGAGAGCACCACGGAGATCATTTACCTGACCATTGAGCTGGTTGATGTAGCCAAGATAGTTGCAAGGATTGAAGCTCTTAAAGTTCTTACCGCCAAAGTTGATGTTGAAACCACCGAGTACATTAAGGTTCATGTCAACATTCTGACCCTGAGGTACACCATCGAATTCATCGCCGAAGAGACCGAAGCGACCTTCTGCAAAGAAGTCAACATACTTGCAGAGACGGAAGCGGAGCTGGAGACCCATTGACACGGGGAATTCCCAGATACGGCTCTTCACTGCGCCATGCTGTGTATAGGGAAGGAGTTCCTGATCTGACCAGCCCCATGAGCGAGAAACGCCAACGCCTACGAAAGGAACTACACTAAAGAAGCGGTTTGCGTTCACACTGCCGAAACTGTTGAACATATCCCACATAAGGTCAACGTTAGCGTTGAAGAACTTAGCCTTGTTGTATCCTGAAGCAACTACATGGTAAGAGCAATATGTACCGCTGATACGCCAAGCCAGATAGGGGCTGAACCATTTTCCGAAGCCAAGGTTGTAGGCTGCGGTGATATGGCGGTGGTGAGCCTCACCGTCGTCAACACGGTCACCCATGGGAAGTTCCATACCGGCACCGAGCTGGAGGAACCAGTTAGCGCCACGCTCTGAGTAGTAGTGATCAACACACTCTACAGCCTCAGTCTCAGTGATAGTAACTTCCTCTACAGCCACAGCTTCCTGTGCTGAGGCTACATTTGCCGAAAGCAGCATTGCGCCGCAGGCAGCAAAACCGAAAAGGATGTTCGTTTTCATTCTCTTTAGTTTTTGATTTATAATATTTATTTTAACCTTTTTACATCGTACCGGTTTGGAAGATTCCGGCGATCCCTCATAATCCTTGAAGCAATCGTTGTCGGTAGATTTTGCTATTGTAACGCAGCAGACTCGCTCTTTGTTCAGCAAAATTTTCACAAAGGTAAAGTTTTGTTAGAATCTCTGCAACTTTTTTCCACAGATTTTAACATTAGATTGTTAAAAGAAAGATCCACTTTATCTTCACAATTTACTAATATAAACTACTTTAGCTGCACACATTCCAAGACTGTTAATTTCAAAGTATAAATTTTATCCTTATATTTGCAAAAATCAAAATACCCAAATGCCATCCACTCAATCTCGCGACATCCATCAGCAATCTCACAAACGCCACCGCCTGCGCACTCATCGTAGGTTCAGACTATCTTTCATAAACGAGAACACATTCAACGAAGTATGGACTATCAGAATGTCGCAACGTAAGGTAATAGCGGCAGTGGCGCTCATTTTTGTCGCCATAGGATGCATGGCGGCTACACTAATAGTGCTAACACCCCTCAGGACACTGCTTCCGGGATATTTAAGGCAGACCGAACGTCAAGAGATTGCGATAAAAGTGTTACATGTTGATTCAATCCTCACTTCCGCCCAGGCTACTTCCTCATATCTAAGCAATATAACATCTCTACTACGTGGAGACAGCACAACATCAATACTTATTTCATACCAACAGCAAGAACATGCAATTGATTCTGATTCCCTGATCAAGGCTTCAGAAAGAGAAGTGGCTCTAAGAAAACAAGTAGACGAACGCCGTCGCTATACTATCGATACCAACACACCACCGGCGAAATCAATACACATTTTTCACAATCCCATAGCCGGCGCAGAACCACAACCATCATCAACCCCACACAGACTCATTCTAAGGGCACCGAACAATGCATCGGTAATATCCCCCGCCCCAGCAACGGTCATATCAGTAAGCTATTCTCCTGCCGATCTGTGGTCGGTTGTCCTGCAACACCCAAACGGCTACCTTACATACATCAACGGTATAGAAAAAGTATCTGCGCGACGTGGTGAACGTCTTTTATCAGGTGAGACAATCGGATCTACCGCATCATCATCCTTAATTTCGATCGAGCTATGGAGTGCGGGGGCACAACTTGAACCATTACGTTTCATGCCAATATAGCCAAATTTCCATAATCACGGAATTTACATTATCTTTGCACATATATTTATATATCATATAAATCGTGAGCTCACAGAAAAACATAGCGATACTCGGGAGCACAGGCTCCATAGGAGTACAGACGCTTGACATCATAGCAGAATATCCGCAACGTTTCCGCGCCACTGTGCTGGTTGCCGGACAAAATGTCGATCGACTCATCGAACAGGCCATAACTCACCGTCCAAATCTGGCTATCATAGCCGATCCATCAAAATATGGCATTCTAAGGGAGGCACTTTCGCCACTCGGCATTGAGACTGCGGCAGGTGCCGACGCCATAGCCGATGCAATGGAGCGCAATGACATCGACACGGTAGTCACTGCAACCGTGGGCTACAGCGGTCTTGCTCCGACACTCCGAGCCATAGATGCCGGCAAGCAGATCGCGTTGGCCAACAAAGAGACCATGGTAGTAGCCGGCGAATTGGTAACACGCCGTCTACATGAGTCAAAGTCGCGAATAATTCCGGTCGACTCCGAACATTCTGCCATATATCAATGCATGGTAGGTGAGAACCCAGATACGGTGACACGCCTTCTGATCACTGCATCAGGAGGACCGTTCCGAACACGGAGTATCGAGGAACTCGGATCTGTCACCGTACGCGACGCACTTGCACATCCCAATTGGTCGATGGGTGCAAAAATCACCATTGATTCAGCCACAATGCTCAACAAAGCATTTGAAATCATAGAGGCAAGATGGCTTTTCGGCATAACTCCTGACCGGATTGAAGCGGTAGTGCATCCACAGTCAATAGTTCACTCAATGGTAGAATTCGCTGATGGAGCGGTAAAAGCTCAGCTCGGTGTACCCGACATGCATCTTCCTATAAGGTATGCCCTCGGCGATGCCAACCGTCTGACAACCAACCGTGCTGGTCTGCGTCTATCCGACTATGCCAAGCTTGAATTCTTCCGTCCCGACACTGAAAAATTCCCACTAATCAACATGGCATATTTTGCTCTGAGTCGCGGAGGCAACACAGCATGTATCATCAACGCTGCAAATGAAATTGCCGTAGATGCATTTCTCCACGAGCGCATAGGTTATCTTGACATCCGTCGCATAATCGAGTCTACTCTTGCCAAATCTCCA
>CANPDS010000046.1 GCA_947573015.1 uncultured Muribaculum sp. | reverse complement strand
CATGCAATAAGTTTGCTCACATCCTCCGGACTTACTTCCGACGATGGCTTGTCAAGAATCTGTTCGACACTGGGTCCGCATGCTGTCATAATCATCCCGAGGAGCATCGCCAGCATAAACAACATTTTTTTCATATCTCAAAAAAATAACTTAATTTCACAGATTACAACACCTGCGGCATCGATGTAGTTTATCCATCATATGATTTTTACGTCATATCTTTAAACTTTTGGCTATCGCATATTGTCTAATAATCATATATAATACAAATATCTCACACTTACAACAACAGTCATGAAAACCCTTACACGCATCTTGCCCGCCCTACTTATAGCAGTCGGCATATTTTTCCTCGGAGTATTTATCAAGTGCGGCATTGACAATTTTGCCTACCGCGACCGAGTGGTGACAGTGCGCGGCCTTGCCGAAAAAGAGGTAATGGCCAATAAAGTCACATGGCCAATAGTATGCAAAGAGGTAGGAAATGACCTCACATCAATCTACGACAAAATCACCTCCAATACTGCCAAGATAAGTAAATTCCTTACCGACAACGGCATCAGTGCCGACGAGATCCTTGTGCAACCACCACAGATTCTCGACCTTCAGGCCGAACGATATGGATCCAACGACCGCCCATTCCGCTATAATGTGACATCGGTAGTCGTGGTGACATCACAAAATGTAGAAAAAGTCAACACCCTGATATCACGGCAGACAGAACTGCTCAAACAGGGTGTTGCGATAACTGCCGGCGATTACCAATATCAGACAATATATGAATACACCGCTCTCAACGACATCAAACCTGGCATGATAGCCGAGGCTACCGCCAACGCCCGTGAGGCCGCCGACAAGTTTGCCGAAGACTCCAAAAGCCGTCTTGGCAAGATCAAGACAGCATCACAAGGCCAGTTTGACATATCTGATCGTGACCCCTACACTCCCTATCTCAAAAAAGTGCGTGTAGTGTCAACCATCATCTTCTACCTCGAAGACTGAAATCCATATAATCAGAGATTTTCATCGAAAAATTTCAGAAGACGATCCTGCACCGCCTTTCCACACGAATGAGGCATATCCCAAAGTTCTGTGGTAAGGCGGTGTCCTACATTCTGACTATTCCATACTTCATGCATGATCGAATAGGCTTTCTCCACTCCATCTACCGGGAATAGATGATCCTTTCGACCATTGACAAACAGCATGGCATTCGGACACGCCAACGAAGCTATATGTGGATAATCAAGATATTGCCTTAATCCAGGTATACAATTGGCAAAACCGCCATACTCCCTCTTACGGTCTTTTGTCGACATCTGCACATCGGTAGTCACCATCCAGCACACGGAAGCACCGGCCTTTATCCTGTCGCTCAAAGCCGAGAGCATCCATGCCCGGTAGCCACCCATCGACCCTCCGGCACAACCTATACGCGATGCATCCACCTCGGGCAATGTGGCAAGGAATTCCGTTCCTGCAATATCATCATAGGTCATGTAGGCACTCAGGCACCGCCCGAGCATCATCATGTTTCCGGCTATTATATCATACTTCGAGCGGTCAACGCCCTCCTCACGTCCTCTGTCACCCCACATCGGAGCATCTGCAGAAAACACCACATATCCATTCCGGGCAAGGTAGTCGCCGAGATACTGTCCTCCATAAAAGCCTTCAGCCCATGCATCAGCATCGGCAATCACCACAGAATCCTCGGCAAACGGACGCACCATCTTCTCCTTTCCTATATAAAGATGACCACCATGATCATGCAGCAGATTCACAGCAGGATGAGGCCCGTCGCCATCGGGCACAAGCAGATATGCCGTAATGCGGGAATAGCCGTTGACATTAAAACGCACCTTGCGTGCCTCATATCCATCACGACGTTCGGTAGCCAACACCTCCATATCAGGGGTAGCACATTTAGGAGGTGTCATCATACATTCAAACACCTTACCCCTGGCTACACTTCGCCATTCATCAAAATCACTTATTGAAGCGTTGCCCCATGCAAGAGGATATGTCAACTCATCCTTCAAATCCTCCACATAACGTGGCAAATCAAATGTAAACTCATACTCGGCACGCTTCTGCACAGGCTTCTTCGCAAAAGAAACCTCCGTCGGCAAGATTATCAATACGTAAGCCAACAATAATACCTTGACTTTCAAACTCATTACTATGGATATTTGGGGAATTTATATCCATATAACGATCTATCGGGAAATATATTACATTTAATCAGACACATCTATCGCCACATAATAGGTTACCATAAAACACTCTATCATACACATAATATATCAACGATTAATATTATTTTCAGGCAGATACAATGCCACACCGCAAAAAAATACGTACCTTTGTATGTTATTGGCCAATGGATTCTCCATATATAGATCATACCAATAGTAATCTACGTTTCTCTTTACTCTTTAAAATCACAACCTTCCGCATAATGAACTATCATCGCTTACGCAACCGGATTGTTCTCACAGTCGCCATAATGGGTGGAGCCCTTGGTGCCGTCGCTCTCGACCTCCCCACCCGCACCGTCAACGGCAGTGTATGCTATTATTACGAGGTACAGCCAAAAGAGACCGTGTACAACCTTACCCGACGCTTCGGTCTTACCAAGGCTCAGATTATACAATACAATCCTACCGTAGCCGACGGACTGCGTGCCGGACAGACACTTTACTTCCCAAAAGATGAAGTAGACCGGATTGCCGGTCAGTCTATGCCCTCTGCCCCTGCGCCAACCACATCTGCCCCAAGGCCATCTGCCAACAGCCATCTGGTAAAAAAAGGCGAGACAATATACGGCATAAGCCGTCAATACGCCATATCGGAAGATGAACTCATCGCAGCCAATCCATCAATAGAGAAAAACGGTCTGAAATATGGGAGCATACTCATAATTCCCGATAAAAACCAAACAAGCACAGAGATTTCTACCACAGAGATCGCTGCCACACAACCTGTTATAAGACATACAGCTCCCACCGCCGACTCCGGATACACCACTCCAATGATGACAGACAATCAGACTGTATCTGTCACAGACCTCGGAACGGTAGCCACCGGTTATGTCGAGGCTCCGGCACAAACAGCACCTCAGGTGTATATCGACGACAGCAGCGCCACCACACCAGCGCCAACCGTAGAAGTAGAGGACAATACACTGACCACACCTTTTGAAGCATTGAAGCCCGATGCTCTGCCCGACACTCTGCGTCTCACAATAATGCTCCCCTTCATGCTTGAAGCATCCCACCCTGACAAGCAGGCACAACTCTACACCGAGTTCTATCGCGGATTGCTTATGGCAGCCGACTCTCTGCGAAGCCACGGCAAACCTATGGTGATCTCGGCATACGACACCGCAGGGAGCATCGACACAGTCAACTCCATACTTGAAAAAGAAGAGTTAGCCAAATCCACCGTAATAATCGCACCGGACGATGACATGCAACTCGGACGCATCACATCATTCGCATCAGAAAATGGTGCGAAAGTATTCAACACTTTTGCAGTGAAGAGTACACTCTACACCACAAATCCAGCCATGATGCAGGCCAACATCCCCCACTCCGACATGTACGACACAGCGGTCGCCGGGCTGCTAAATGAATATCCCGACTATACACCCGTACTGCTGCTTCCTACCGATGGCAAAACCGACAAAACAGAATTCCAAAGCCGTCTGCGCTCCAAAGCAGCCGACCAAGGGCGTCAGGTAATCGACGTGCACTATACCTCCATGCTTAAGAACTCCGATCTTGAGAGCCTGACACCCGGACAGAAATATCTGTTCGTACCATCATCCGGCACTCAGACAGAATTTGCCCGCATAATCAGCACACTAAAAGATTACAAAGAGCATCTGGATGATTATAATGGAGCACGCCTGTTCGGCTATCCCGAATGGATAACATTCCGAGGCGATGCCCTGGAAAACATGCGGTTTATGAACACTACTATCTACTCCCGCTTCTTCAATGATGACACGTCGCTCCGCTCAAAAGATTTCTCAGCAGACTATGCGGCCTGGTACGGCACTCCGATGATGAACGCCATACCCGTACAAGGCATCCTCGGTTTCGACACCGGAATGTATCTTATACGCACTCTCAACAGCGCCGACTCATTCTCCTCGACATCGACCTACAGCGGCATCCAGAGCGACTACCGGTTCACTCCCGACACAAAGAATGCCGGGCTTGTAAATAGTGCACTCTTCCTTGTCAACTTCCGCCCGTCGGGCATTACCGAAAGAATCAGTCTATGATGCGAGGCATATCAATGATAATGGGCCAGCGCCACGTGCGCAATGCAGTCATAGCGCTTGCAGCAATCATATCGTGTGGCGCCACAGCATCATCTCAGGCTCACTACAATTCAAAATTCTCTATCGGAGGCCACGCCGGCATTACAATGTCAAAAATGTCATTCACTCCCAGTGTGAAAGAATCGATGGTAATGGGACAGATGGCCGGACTACAACTACGGTACTGGGAAGAACGCAACTTCGGCCTTATAGTAGAGATCAACTATGAGCAACGAGGATGGAAAGAAGACTTCGAAGAGTATCCGTTCTCATTTGAAAGAAAGCTCGACTATATACAGATACCGCTTCTCACCAACATTTTTTTCGGAGGCAAGCATGTCAACGGATTCTTCAATCTCGGTCCGGAATTCGGATATATGATCGGCACAAGCTATTCTGCCAATTTCGATGTGCACAACATCGATAATATACCGGATTTTCCACCCAATAGAGAGACCGACCAACTATGGATGGAGCCTACTAAAAAATTTGACTACGGCATATCGGCCGGAGCCGGCATCGAGTTTATTATCAAACGCCGCCACCGCATCCATCTCGAAGGCCGCTATTACTTCGGCATCGGCAACATATTCCCCGATGAGAGAAAAGACACATTCCAAGCATCGCGTGGCACATCCATTATGGTCACTCTTGGCTATTCCTACCGAATTAAATAATAGCATTCCCGGCATCTACTGTACTGACATCAACCTGATTTAAACCATCAGCTGAAATCAGCCAATCATCACATAATCAACAAACATCAGTGCGATCAACCGTGGTTAATTATATGAAATTCATCCGCGTAATATTAGCGATAATTGTATTATCCGCCATCACGCTTCTTTTTCTCGACTTCAGCGGCACAGCCGCATCCGCCTGGAGTTTTCTTGCCAAATGGCAATTGATTCCTGCCATATTATCGCTAAACGTAGCTGTAATGTCAGGATTGCTGATCGCGACCCTTCTCCTCGGTCGAGTATATTGCTCCGTGATATGTCCGCTCGGCATAATGCAGGACATAGTGGCATGGATAAGTCGGCGCATACATCGCCGCAAGCACTATTCATACTCCCCTGCCATATCATGGCTACGCATAGCCATGCTCTCCATATTTGTGATCCTCATCACTCTGGGCATGGCATCCATAGCCGCATTCATAGAGCCGTACAGCGAATTCGGACGCATCGTCACATCGCTGATAAAGCCCCTATATGTCGATGCCAACAATATACTTGCGGCAAACGAGGCTGCCGACAGCTACAGATTCTATCACGTCGACTACCATGTGGCCCTACCCATGGTGATTGTCGGCGCAACAACTTTCCTGATCATAGCCATACTGGCATGGCGCGGAGGCCGCTCGTATTGCAACACCATCTGTCCTGCAGGAACTATACTTGGATATCTCGCACAATACTCATGGTTACGACCGATGATCGACCATTCAAAATGCGTAAGCTGCGGAGCATGCGCGCGCAAATGCAAGGCTTCGTGCATTGACGCACGTCATGGAGCAATCGACTATACACGGTGCGTAAGTTGCATGGACTGTCTTGACTCATGTAGCAAACACGCCATAATCTACGCACCACGCACATCAGCCAGACATCACACCCACGACCATGAGGGAGAGACTGCCCCGTCAGGCAACTCAACCGACAGATCGCGCCGCGATTTCCTCACAGTAGGTGCTCTACTTGCCGGAAGCGCTGCCATAAGCGCCCAGGAGAAAATATTCGACGGAGGCCTCGCTCCCATTACCGAAAAGCTCAAACCCAACAGACGCACACGCATCACACCGCCAGGATCGGTAAGCCACCGTAACTTCTCATCACATTGCACTGCTTGCCAGCTATGCGTCACAAGTTGTCCTAACAATGTGCTTCGTCCATCGTCCGACATATCCACATTCATGCAACCGGAGGTAAGTTTCGAGAATGGATATTGCCGCCCGGAATGCAACACATGCAGCAACGTATGTCCGGCAGGAGCTATCCTTCCGCTAACACGCGAAGAGCGCACCACTACCCAGACTGGCCATGCCGTATGGCTACGCGATGCCTGCATAGCCGCCACCAAGGGGGTACATTGTGGTAACTGCGCACGGCATTGCCCGACCGGAGCTATAACCATGGTACCTGTAGATCCTGACAAACCAAAAGGCATAGCCATCCCGGCAGTCGACACCGAACGATGCATAGGTTGCGGCGCATGCGAGAATCTTTGTCCCGTACGTCCCTATAGCGCCATATATGTAGAGGGCCACGAAGTACATCGCTCAATCTGATGGAGTCAATAGGGTAAAAACATTTTTCCAATGTCACCACACAACGATTCGACAATAATATCCCGACGGAATTTTCTGCGTACGCTTGGCGCAGCCGGTATCTCGGCATCAATCTTGGCATGCAAGCGTAAAGCGGGAATAGACACGCATGAAATCTCATCAAGCGCCTCCCAATCTTCATCAAATGCAGGAACAGGCCCTATGACTATGCGCGAGAATCCATCATCAGGCGACCGTGTCAGCATACTCGGCTACGGATGTATGCGACTCCCGGAGACAACCAATGCATCGGGAGAGAAAATCATCGATCAGGAACAAGTAAATCATCTTACCGACTATGCCATAGAGCATGGAATAAACTATTTCGACACATCTCCAGTCTATTGCAAAGGTAAAAGCGAACATGCCATGGGCATAGCTCTCAGCCGACATCCGCGCAACACATATTATATAGCTACAAAACTCTCCAACTTCGCACCCGCCACATGGCCACGCGAGGAGTCGATAAAAATGTACCGCAACTCACTGAAGGAGTTGCGTACCGACTATATCGACTATCTGCTGCTCCATGCCATCGGCCAAGGGGGGATGGAGAGCTGGAACAACCGATATATCGACAACGGCATCCTCGACTTTCTAATTGCCGAGCGCAGCAAAGGAAAGATACGCAACCTCGGATTTTCATATCACGGAGACATTGAGGTGTTCGACCATCTGCTCGAAATGCACGACAAGGAGGAAGTAAAGTGGGATTTCGCACAGATACAGCTCAACTACCTCGACTGGCATCATGCCAAGGAGATCAACCCTCGCAACACAGATGCCGAATATCTCTACAACGAACTACACCGGCGCGGCATACCCGCAGTGATAATGGAGCCTCTGCTCGGCGGACGTCTCGCCACGGCCAACGATCATGTGCTTGAGGAGTTCAAGCGCCGACGTCCGGATGATAGTGTAGCAGCTTGGGCATTCCGTTTCGCAGGTACCCCGGAAGGAGTCCTCACTGTGCTCAGCGGCATGACGTATATGGAACATCTAAAGGACAACATCCGTACATACAGTTCACTTGAGCCATGTACCCCGGATGAGCTGAGCATGTTAAGCAACGCCGCCGACTATATAGTGAAATTCCCTACCGTACCATGCACTGCATGCCAATACTGTATGCCATGCCCTTACGGGCTTGACATACCCGCCATATTCGCCCACTACAACAAATGTATAAATGAAGGTAGAGTGCCAACCTCTTCACAGGATCCGGAGTATGCTACCCTGCGCCGCGCCTTCCTTATAGGATATGACCGTGCTGTGCCACGTCTGCGTCAGGCCAACCACTGCATCGGATGCAACGAATGTGTGAAACACTGTCCCCAAAGCATATACATTCCTGGCGAAATGCAGAAAATCGATGCTTACGTAGAGCAGCTCAAACAAGGCACACTCTGATTGCCCGACAACTCCATTGTCACGCAATAACCGTTTGGCCAAACCGACTTTTTTGCCTAAATTTGCACATTAATTTTCACAACGCCAACAAGATAGATAACAATATAACTATGAATGAGTTAGCCAAAAACTACAGTCCTGCAGAAGTTGAGGACAAGTGGTATGCCTACTGGATGGAGCACAATCTGTTTGGCTCCACACCCGATGAACGCGAGCCTTACACTATCGTAATTCCCCCGCCAAACGTCACCGGTATCCTCCACATGGGCCACATGCTCAACAACACAATTCAGGATATCCTCACACGTCGCGCCCGTATGGAGGGAAAAAATGCCCTATGGGTACCCGGCACCGACCATGCGTCTATCGCAACCGAGGCCAAAGTAGTGGCAAAACTCGCCAAAGAAGGAATTAAAAAGACAGATCTTACCCGCGAGGAATTTCTCAAGCATGCATGGGCATGGAAAGAGAAGCACGGAGGCATAATTCTCGAGCAGCTCAAGAAGCTCGGAGCATCGTGCGACTGGAGCCGCACAGCCTTCACCATGGACGATCTGCGCTCAAAGAGTGTTATCCGTGTGTTTGTGGAACTATACCGCAAAGGACTCATCTACCGTGGCAAGCGCATGGTCAACTGGGATCCAAAAGCATGCACCGCCCTAAGCGATGCTGAAGTTGTATACCGTGAGGAGCACAGCAAGCTCTACTATCTCCGCTACAAAATTGTAGGCGAGGAGGGATATGCCATTGTTGCCACCACACGCCCCGAGACCATCATGGGCGACACAGCGATGTGTATCAACCCCAACGATCCCAAGAATCAGCATCTTCGTGGCAAGCGTGTCATCGTACCCCTTGTAGGTCGAGAGATCCCTGTGATCGAGGATGACTACGTTGACATCGAGTTCGGTACAGGTTGCCTTAAAGTCACACCGGCCCACGACATGAACGACAACATGCTTGGCCAGAAGCACAACCTTGAGACCATCGACATATTCAACGAAAACGGCACAATCAGCGAAGCCGCAGGCATGTATGTGGGCATGGACCGCTTCGACGTACGCCGCCAGATAGCAATCGACCTTCAGGAGGCCGGTCTGATCGCGAAAGTCGAGGAATATGAAAACAAGGTGGGCTACTCCGAACGCAACCCTGATACTGCAACCGAACCACGTCTTTCCGACCAGTGGTTTGTGAAGATGAGCGAGTTGGCAAAACCGGCACATGCCGCTGTAATGACTGATGACATCAAGTTTATCCCGGAAAAATTCAAGAATACATACAACCACTGGATGGAAGGGATAAAGGACTGGTGTATCTCACGACAGCTATGGTGGGGCCACCGCGTGCCTGCATATTACCTTCCCGACGGCTCGTTTGTCGTGGCCGAAACCCCGGAGGAAGCTCTTGAAATGGCAATGACACAGACCGGAAATGCGGCGCTCACCATGGCCGACTTGCGTCAGGATGAAGATTGCCTTGATACATGGTTCTCATCATGGCTCTGGCCCATCACACTCTTCAACGGCATTCTCGATCCCGACAACGAGGAATTCAAATATTACTATCCTACCGCCGATCTCGTTACCGGTCCGGATATCATATTCTTCTGGGTAGCGCGCATGATCATGGCCGGCTATGAATTTGCAGGCGACATGCCATTCCGCAATGTCTACTTCACAGGCATCGTACGCGACAATCTTGGCCGTAAAATGTCAAAACAGCTCGGCAACTCACCCGACCCGCTCAACCTTATCAGCCAATATGGCGCGGATGGTGTGCGCATGGGCATGATGCTCTCAGCACCTGCCGGCAACGATATCCTATTCGATGACAAACTCTGCGAGCAGGGCCGCAATTTCTGCAACAAAATCTGGAATGCATTCCGCCTCATAAAGGGTTGGGAAGTATCTACCGGAGCACAACAGCCAGAAAGCGCACAGAAGGCAATCGAATGGTTCGACGCACAACTCAGCGCAACAGTAGCCGAGGTCAACGACCTGTTCTCTAAATTCCGTATCTCAGAAGCCCTGATGGCTGTATACCGCCTATTCTGGGACGAATTCTCATCATGGTATCTCGAAATGGTGAAACCCGCTTACGGATCACCTATCGACAACACCACATATGAGGCTACTCTCTCCTACTTCGACAGCCTGCTCCGTCTGCTCCACCCGTTCATGCCATTCATCACCGAAGAGCTTTGGCAACATCTTGCTGAACGTCGCGACGGAGAGTCGATCATGTATGCCCGTATGCCTGAGGCAAAGTGTGCCGACGAGAAGCTTCTTGCAGCCATGGTACGCGCGAAGAGCGTAGTAAACGGCGTGCGCGGTGTGCGTGCTTCAAAAAACCTTTCGCCACGCGAGGCTCTGAGCCTTAACATTATCGGTGAATGGGACGGCACGCTCGACTGCGTCATCACCAAGCTTGCCAATATCGAAGCCATAGCATCAGTTGCAGAAAAAGATCCTACAGCGGCATCATTCATGGTCGATACAACGGAATTCAATATTCCTTTACGTGGAGCAATCGACGTAGAGGCCGAGCTCGAACGCCTCAACAAAGAATTGGCCCATTATGAAGGATTCCTTGCTTCTGTCAACAAAAAACTCTCAAACGAGAGGTTTGTCAACAACGCTCCCGCAGCGGTGGTAGAACTCGAACGCCGCAAACAGAGCGATGCCACTGACAAGATCGCGGCTATAAAGGCTTCGATTGCCGGTCTCACTAAATAATCGGCATTCCCTCATAGATTATAAAACGTAGGGACGCACCTTAGCGCGTCCGCCAATACTATCCCACTTCACCGGGATACAGACGCACCGAGATGCGTCCCTGCGTTTTTAACTATTAATTGACATCACCATATGAAGTTTGCAAAGACATTCAACGGCTCGGAAAGTGTGATCGAACTAATCCGTCACGATTACAATATACTTCCAATTCTAAGCCGCTTCAACATCCCGTTGGGATTTGAGAACAAACGCATCGATACCGTATGTGCCGAAAACGGCATTGACCATACGGTATTCCTATTTATTGTAAACTTCATCCTCAACGGAAAAATCGACTCAGACCGTCTGCCGGACATATCACCGACCGCCATCGTCGATTTTCTCCACAACAGCCACGACTACTTCCTAAAATACAAATTCCCTCACATACGGCAAAATATGATGACAGCCTTGGAGGCAAGCCACAACGACATTAATCCGGCCATCATATCATTCTTCGACTCATATCTTGAGGAAGTGAAGAAACATTTCTCGTATGAGGAGAAAAAAGTATTTCCTTATATACGCGCGTTGGTCAACGGCGAACCTACATCCTACAGCATAGGCCTTTTCAAACGTCATCACGACGAGATCGGAGAGAAACTTACCGAACTGAAAAATATCATACTGCGCTTTTACACCACAAGTGAGCCTAACAAGATGTACGATGTTCTCGTCGACCTCTACAATGCCGAGGAAGACCTCGAAAGCCATGCTGAAATAGAAAATCATATTCTCATACCTCTTATCGCCCTTAAAGAGCTCGGGGGACAAGATCAGCAAAAATGAAACCCGTAACCATAGCGATTATCACCAGTTCAGAGATTATCGCAGCCGGACTATCGGCCACGCTGCAACGCCTGCGTGCCCTACCTATCGGTGACATTACTCATATCACCCCCACTAAAGCCATACAGACAATACCAGCCAAAGCCCCACGGTTGATTATTATAGATCCGCTGA
>CANPDS010000045.1 GCA_947573015.1 uncultured Muribaculum sp. | reverse complement strand
CTTGAGTTCCATGTAGTCCTCATGCCAGAAGTCGGCAGTCTGGGGGGTCACGATACCCTGCTGTTCCCAGTGATAGCGGTTTTGTCCGATAGAGGGGTTGGGGAGCACTTCGTCAGCGGTGGTCGGTACGCGCGGATACACAGCTGTGATCTTTGAGTACTCGCCATCCATCTTCAGTGGATTGGTGTCAATGTCCTGCACTGTCTGGGCAGAAGCGAAGCCCATTGCCAGAAGGGCTGCAGAAAGAAGTAAAGTTTTCTTCATGATAGAAATGGTTAATTCTATTGTTTTGTAATTTGGATTGCTTGTGGGAATAATTTTAGATTCCGATGGCAAATTTAAGCCACTGGAGGGGGTGAAATGGGGTGAATTTTTGTCGCAATAAGGGTAAGAACCACGTTTTGTGCTTTATAACATATTATTAATCGGAAGCTACACCCTGTGGCAGATGCATCAAGGCGCATGCCTGTGTTATGTTGGCTTAGGGTAAAAAAGGCTCCGCCACTGTGTCGCACAGGGACGGAGCCATATAGGTTGCTTGTTTATGGATATTTGAAAGTGTCTGTGATTTTTATTATCTCGTTAATGCAGCCTATAATAGATATATTTACTTAACCCAATTTTAATTGTAGTTCCTATTTACCTTATTATGATTTTGCGGCCCTGATGGATGTATAGTCCTGGAGTGGTGGGACGCTCTTCCATGCGATGCCCCTGAAGGGTATACCATGCAGAGTCGGTGGCGCGGCTATCGGCACCCACTGAGTCGATGCCAGATGAAGCCGGTCGGGTCGACAAGGTGATGCGTAGCTGTGGCCGGTTGCCGGTGAAGCGGAATGTGAATGAATTCTGCACCGGTTGGGTGAACTCTACCTCAAATACATCGGGCGCATCGGCTGTGGCACTCTTTGTGATGGCGTATGTTCCCTCGGCGAAAGATGTGCCGTTGAGGTCAACGAGCGATGCATCGCTATATTTGTCGGAGGTGTAGTAGGGGCATCCCTCGAACTTCACACTGTAGAATGTGGCGTGGAGGGGGAGGGTGACTTTGTGGTTGACATCCTCGTAGAAACGCACATATTCACCCTTGGTGCCGTAGCTCTTGGCTCCGTCGTTTGATATGGCTATGTCATTGCCGAAGCTCCATGTAGATCCGTCGCGGTGGGGCACGTCGATGATGTATTCGTCGGCTATGGCGTCGGTGAATAGCTGAGTTCCTTCGATGGTTCCGCCTTCATTCTGGGCTTCGGTGATGTGATCGACGAGAGAGTTGATGTATACCTCGATCATGGTGTAGCCCTCCTCGTTAAGGGCGAGAGCGTCGGCGGCATTGTTGGGATTCATGTTGTGGTCAGTCTCCCATTCGTCGGGAATACCATCGCGGTCGGTGTCGACAGGAGCAGTCTCCGAAACGAGGCCTGGCCATGCCGACCAGTTAGCTGCTGCTCCAGAGGGACGGTTGTCCTCCTGCGAGTTGATGAATCCGCTGCTGAGGCCCGATCCGGTGTGTGAAGCTATGCCACGTCGGGCATCGTTGATCACCATGTCGTCGTGTTCGTCGCGGCTTAGCGATGCGCCGGCATAGTCGAGCACGCGCTCATATGCCACGTTGGCCGAGTGGGTGGTGGTGTATATGAAGTCGATCGGCTCGTTGAGCTTCAGGGCGTCATCGCCGGGGTATGTACCGTCGGTGGCTGAGGTGGATTTGTCGATCTGGTTGATGAATCCGTTTGCCCAGTTGTCGGCGGTTACATCGGAGTATTTGGTGTTGACGTTGCCCTCCACGAAGTATTTTCCCCAGAGGTGGAGTGCCGGAGTATAGGCCGGATATGTGGTGCAATAAGCATTGGTGCGCACACCGATGCCGGCGATGCGCTTGCCTTTGGTGCCTGTAGGCGATCCGGGTCCGGGCTTGTAGTAGTTGTTGACGATGTTGACATTCATGCCCTCTCCGCCATAGCAGCCGTTGCCGCCGAAGTTGTAGATCACGTTGTTGCGCATGTCCATGCGTTCGTCGAGCTGTGTGGTCGGACGCGGACCGAGGCGCGGTGTGCGCGATGTGTGGTGGGCGATGAGGTTGTGGTGGAACGATGCTCCGCTGCCACCCCAGTTGCCTCCGTAGCCGTGGGCACCCTTGGAGTGTCCGGAGTTGACGAGACTCTGGTCGATGATGCTCCACTGGAGGGTGGTGTTGGTGTTGCCGAGTATCGAGCAGCACTCGTCGATACTCCATGATATGGAGCAGTGGTCGATTATGATGTCGTGGGAGTCCATCACAGAGAGTGCATCCCAGCCGTCGGCGCCGTTTTCAGTCACATTTGTGTTGCCGAGACGGAAACGCATGTAGCGCACGATGCAGTTGTTGCTCACGCTCACCGGATAGTCGGCGAGGCATATGCCGTCGCCCGGGGCGGTCTGTCCTGCGATGGTTGTATTGGCGGCGATGGTTATTCCGCTTGTGAGATGTATTGTGCCCGACACATCAAATACGATGATTCGAGGTCCGGACTGCTTGAGTGCCCAGCGGAGTGAACCGGTGGCCGGATTTGATGTGTTGTCGGTGAGATTTGTCACATGGTAGATGTTGCCTCCGCGTCCGCCTGTGGTATAGCGGGCAAAGCCTTCGGCACCTGGAAATGCAGGAGTGCGCTCCGGGGTGTCGGCTGCTGAGGAGAGCAGCGGAAGTGCAAGAAGTGGGAGAAGGTATCTCATATCTGTTGGAATTTATTTGTTCAGCGATTGATCAGGATTTTGCGTCCACGGTGTATGTAGAGTCCGGGGGAGGTGGGTTCTCCTGGTAGGCGTGTGCCCTGTAGGGTGTACCACGCTGTATCGGAGGAGAAGCCCCGGGAGTCGGGTGTGTTGCTGTTAGTGTCGATCACGATCTCATCGATACCCGATGTGGCGGAATTGTTGGTGAAGAGCGTGATGCGCAGGCAGGGGAAGTTGCCGTCCCAAGTCAGTGTGAGCGATCCGGATGCCGGTTGGTCGAGGGTAGCCTCGAATGAGGTAGGCGTGGATGTGGCGTCGGTGTTCTTGGCTATCGTGTAGGTGCCCGGCTCGAATGTGAAGCCGTTTAGCTCTATCAGTGACGCATCGGTATATGACGCGGAGCCATAGTAGGTGAATCCCTCGCATCTGATGCGCGACACGATGGCGCGGTCGGGCAGGGTTATTGTATGGCGTGTGCCTGCGGCGAAGCCTATGTAGTCGCTCTTGGTGCCGTAGGTCTTGTTGGCATCGTTGGCTATTGATATGCCGTTGGCGAACTCCCATCCGGTTGAGCCGTTGCGCGTGGATGTGGCGATGGTGTATTCCGGTAGGATATCGGGCATGTATTCGAGGTCGCCGTCAGCCGTTCCACCGGCATTCTGGGCCTCAGTGATGTGGCTTACGAGAGAGTTGATGTATACCTCGACCATGGTGTAGCCTTCATCGTCGGTGAGAAGCGCATCGGAGGGATCGGCCGGGTCAAGGCCGTTGGCCAGTTCCCATTTGTCGGGCATTCCGTCGCGGTCGGTGTCGGCCGGTGCTTCGGTGGAGTTCAGTGTTGGCCATGGATTCCAGTTGTCGGGAGCGCCGGACGGGCGGTTGTCGTAGGGCGAGTCGATGATGCCCTTGGCATTGCCGTCGCCGGAACCGGTATATGTGGCCTTGTTGAGGCGCACGTCGCTTACCATCAGGTCATCGTGGCTGTCTCGGCTTAGCGATGCGCCGGCGTAGTCGAGCACGCGGTCGTAGGTGTCGGCTGCGGAGTGGGTGGTTACGTGGTAATATTTCATCGGCTCGGTGAGGTGCATGCGGCTCTCATCGAGATTGTAGGCCGAGGGATTGTTGCGGTATTTGGTGTCGATCTGCTGCCATATGCCCAATCCCCAGTTGTCGGTATCGACTGCCGGGTGAAGTGAATTGACATTGCCCTCGACGAATAGGCGGGCCCATACGTGGTACATCTCGTGTCCCACCTGCTCGTTTACGCCTACTCCGCATATGCGGCGCTGGTAGCCTACGGCACGCGATGCCACAGTGCCTGGACCGGGCTTGTAGTAGTTGTTGACGATGTTGGCGTTCATGTTTTCCGCACCGTAGCATCCCTGTCCGCTCCAGTTGTACATCACATTGCAGCGGAAGTCGGTGGTGTCGCGCGAGCCTGTGTCGGGACGTTCGCCCAGACGAGGACAGCGTGAGTCGTGGTGCACGAGCAGATTGTGGTGGTATGATGCGCCTTCGCCACCCATCATGCCGCCATAGCCGTGGGTGTTTTTTGAGTGGCCGCCATGACGGAGGCTCTGCGAAATGAGGCACCACTGCACGGTGGTGAAGCGGTTGCCGTAGATCGAGCAGCACTCATCCACGCTCCATGATATCGAGCAATGGTCCACGATGATCAGGCGTCCGTCGACCGCACCGAGTCCGTCGGGTTCGAATCCATCGCCTTCTATCTCAGCCATGCGGTTGCCTGGACGGAAACGCATGTAGCGCACTATTACGTTGGGACAGCCGATTGTCACGGGATAGTCGGCCACACATATGCCGTCGCCTGGAGCCGTCTGTCCGGCAAGGGTAAGGTCGCCGCGCGATATGTTGAGGTCGCTTTCAAGATAGATGGTGCCTGATACGTCGAACACTACGATGCGTGGGCCGGTCTGCTCGCAGGCCCAGCGGAGTGATCCGTAGCCGGAGTCGCGCAGATTGGTCACATGGAGCACTTTTCCTCCGCGACCGCCTGTGACGTAGCGCCCCCATCCCTCTGCTCCGGGGAATGCAGGTGTCCGCTCAATCTTCTCCTGTGCGGAGATGAGAGTGGCGGTGGCCAGAAAGAGTGATGTAATCAGGTGCTTGATTTTCATGACATCGTAGATTGGTTGATGCAAAATTAATAGGTGATAATTGTCGGGTAGGGTGAAAATTTGCCGAAAGAGGGGAAAATGAGCGTAAAATGCGGTGTCAGTGGATTTTTTTCAGGTGTTAACCGGATTGGCGTATCTGTATGGACTGGGTGCGGTTGAGTCGCCCCGCTATGCGGAGCACTGTATGGTGAGGCATTGCGATACCTATGGTTGCGCACGGCTGACGCCGAGCTTACCATAGGGTATGTCCCTTCACGCGACTAAAGTCGCTCTGTTGATGGCAGGAGGGGAAAGGGTATGCAGCACTTGGCGGTATTGGCAGCCGGCATCTCTTTGGGGATCCTTTATTGCCGATTGCACTTGTCAGTTGATCCGGGATTGTCAACCCGTTTTGTCTGCTGATCCGGGATTGCCAATTGGCATCGGTGAGGTTATTCAGTATAGTCAACCGGTTCGGAATGGTGAAACGGTATTGCTTATTTCACAGGCTGTTAAAAGAAGAGGGGTATGGTCGCGTTGACCATACCCCTCGGGGAAATTGTACCTTAGATAAGGTGGATTGGAATCTGGATTACTTTACAACCTTGGTGGAGCGGCGTGAGCCGTCGGGGAGGATGTCCACGCGGATGAGCACACCCTTGGCATCGGCGTCGACGCGTGTGCCCTGGAGATTGTAGTAGATGGCTGATGATGTCTCTCCGTCGAGGATGGCATCAATGCCGGTAGTGCTGTCGAGCACGGCTTCAGATGCTTCGCCGAGACCGCCGAATGCGTTGGCTGCACGTATGGTGTAGGTGTTGGCTTCTGCATCGCGGGCAGAGAGAATCTCATATTCGGTAGCGTTGGTCACGTGGGCCACGTATTCTCCATTGCGGAAGATGGCGTAGGCAGAAGCGCCTTCAACGGGGTTCCATGTTAGGAGACCTTCGCCGATCGATGCGTTGGCAGGAGCCGCACACTGCTTGGTGGCTGATGATGGATCCCATGAGTTGTTGCCGCAGAGCACGTTGCGCACGGTGAAGTGTGCTGCCTCGGCTGCTGTGAGCACCGGAGTGTAGGAGTTGGTCGATGTGGGAGAGTTCTTGCGGCCGCTCAGGTCAAGAGCATTGCCGTTCTTGTCCATCGAGTTGTACTCATAGAAGTGGGTCGGGATGTTGCTCATTCCTGTCCATGCATCGCTGCCCATCGGAGCCTCGAATGTGGTGTTGAGGAAGTATGCGCGGGGTTCGTTCTGCCAGGGACGGCCGAGAGAGAATGCTGCTGTTCCTTTGATGGTGTTGCTCTCGAACACGTAGCCATACTTGTTGTTGGCTGAGGTAGATGGAGCTGTGATGGCACCGCCGTTGGTCATCACGAGATCGCAATGGTCGAAGTAGTGGTCGCCACCGCCGCATATGTAGTCGACTGCACCGTGGAATATACAAGCATCGTAGTAGCCCTTCTCGCCAGAGACGTAAGTGTCCTGCTGGCTCTGGAGCTCGACGTTGCGGAGGATGTCGCTGTTGCCTCCGTAAAATGCCACGCCTACACCGCCACGTTCTTTACCCCAGTCGAGGTCGTTGCGGATGGTGAGATCCTGGAAGTAGATGTCTGATGAGTAGCGGCTTGATACAACCGGGTTGGATATGCCGGTGCGGTTGCCATGGAGGATAACGCCTTCGCGGCTCTCGCCGATTACTGATACATTGTATGCGCGGTTGATATGCTGCTCTTCGGCGCCGAAATCGTAGTCGCCGTTCTTCACGAAGATCACGGCACGGGGAGCGTCGGCTGAAGTGTTAGAGGCATTTACCTGTGCGAGAGCGGCTTTCCACTCATCTACTGTGCCCACCACAATAGGCTCGATGGCCTCTACGGTAGTGGGAGCGCCTACCTCGATGTCGAGGGTGATGGCTGTGTCGTTGACGTTGCCGAATGTATCTTCGGCATTACCGGCGGCAATCACGAGCTGTGATGTGGTGTTGTAGGGGAGATCCCATACCTTGAAGCGAACTACCGCACCTGTCACTTCGCCCTCCACTGTCTGACCTGCTACGGTAGCGGTGGCGCTCTTCATCTCGCGGTCGAAGTTGAGAGTGGCTACGGTGTGGTTGACATTGGCTGTCGGTGTGGTCGATGATGAGTTGACAACCGGCGATGAGGTGATGGCCTGCTTCTCGATGAGGATTTCAAACCATGCTACCGGTTGGCTACCCGGGGTGAATAGGAATTTCACCGGAGTGCCGGCTTTGTGGCCTTCGAAGTTTACATATACGTTTTTCTCAACACCATCGCCATTGCGGAAATATGTTGCGGTGGGGAGGTAGACGGTTGCATCGCCTGAGGTTACGTAGCCGATGGTGCCCGGAGTATAGTTGTCCTTGAGGTTGGTGAATTTGATCTGCTTGATCACTACATTCGAGGGGATCGACAGCTCGATCTCGGTGTTGTTCTTAAACTTGAACTGAGTGCCGCCCCAACCGTCGCCACAGGGATTAAGTGTGTATGAACCGTTGCTCCATGAGCCATCGGCCTGATTGAGAGCGGAGTCGTATACGAGTTTCACCATCTCGTCGCCTTCGGCCTGTGAGTAGAAGTGGAAACCGGAGATGTTGATGGTGTAGGTCTTGGTGCGGTCGCCTGCTGTGCCTTTGAAGGTGAAGGTGCCTTCTGCTCCGTTGACCGATCCGGTGGCGGTCGCCTTGCTGTTGTCGGCGAATGTAGCCACGATGGTAGGTTCGGCAGTGAAGATCCAGTCGGTGAGTGAGGCTGAAATGTTGTCGCCGGCAGCGTTGAGGGCTGCGATGAGTTCGGCAGGAGCGTCAACGTCGTCGATAGTGAGGGCGTTGATGATGATGTCGCCGATATGGTAGAGGCGGATGGTGTAGGTGTCGCGGAATACGAGCACGTCGTCAGCCTTTCCGGCAACGTTGAATGTCACGATTGTCTCGGTGCTTCCGGCAGGAGTGGGGATGGAGAATGTGCCGTCGCCATTGTCGGTCACGGCTACAGCGTTGCCCTGTCCGTCGGTGGCGGTAGCGGTCACTACGGTGTTGTCATTGGTGTTGACTTTGAGGGTTGTGTTTGCCGAGGTGTAGTCGAGGGGAAGGTTGCAGTTCCAGTCGTAGCCTTCGCCGGCTGTAACTTCCTGACCGTCGATGGTCACTCCACGGAATGTGGCGCAATGGTCGGCGATCTTCTCGAATGACATGTCCTTGTAGTTGGCGATGAATCCGGTGTGAGATGCGTTGAATATCAATTTGAGTGTTTTTCCTCCGGTAGTCAGCTCTCCTTCGACATTGATAGTCTGAGGCGTGTAGTTGGCTGATTCCGCAGGTATTGTCCAATGCGTTTCAGCTTCCACTGCCTTTGTGGCTTTATCTGTTACTGTTATGTTTAATATGCCGTCGCCATATTTTGATAGCGGAAGAGTCATGGCATATACACCTTCCTGATCAACAGTGATCTCATGTGATGTTCCGCAGCCATCCTTTATGTAGCCGATATTCTGGCCTTCGTTGCGTGCACCACCTATCAGAGATGCGTTGGCGATGGTTACGGCGCCGGGAATATGTTCGGTGTTGTCGGCGTTGGCATCATATAGAGCAAGATTTCCCCAGTTGCCGGCATAGTTGCTGTCTACGAGGTCTCTTGGCTTGAGGGTCAGGGTGTACGATCCGGCAGGGATAGTCGGGATATCGAATGTAGATGTTGTAGATGGAGTCCAACTACCGGTATTTTCAATCTTGTGCACGCCGGTGAACACATCTTTACCACTTTGATCTGAAAGTGTGATGTCCATGTAGGCTGTTCCTTTGTGGCCGGTAGCGATGGTCATGGTGTATGCACCATCAGATGTACTTACGAGGTTGAATACTACTTCGGTCGATGCACCGGTGGAGCCGATATTAGCTCCGTTGTTTTCAATTTTTGCCCCGGTTATAGTGGCGTTGTTCCAGTCGATAAATGTCTTTGGCGACGTTGGAATCGACACCGGATCGCCGGTTGCGGCGGATGCTGAGAGTGCTCCAAACGCCATAATGGCGGAGAGCGTCAGCGCGTAATGTAAATTTTTAAACATGAAAAATGGTTGATTTAAAGGTTATGGGACAAGGTGGTATGAGACGGTCCTGTCCCGTTAACACGGATATTATGGATGCGGCAAATTTATATCAAAGATTGAATCTGCAATAGAAACGCGTGGCGTGTAATGGTGGAAATGTCAAAAATCACACCTTTTCCGTCAAATCGGCATTATTTGACCGTGTGGGGTGATTTTTACGATAAAAAGTGCGCGTGATGTAAGAAATATATGGGTTATCTTCGTGAAAACAACAGAGCAAATATCCGTAACCTTATGAAACTACCACGAATATTACTTTTCTTGACAGGCACATGTATGGCGCTTGCCGCGAGCGGTCAGCGTGCTGTGTATCTCGATCCGACGCAAAGCGCGGAGACCCGTGCCGCCGACCTGTGTGCGCGACTTACCCTTGAGGAGAAAGCCAAGCTGATGATGAACGGTTCGCCGGCTATAGAACGCCTCGGTATCCCCGCATTTGACTGGTGGAGCGAGGCTCTGCACGGAGTGGGCCGCAACGGTCTGGCTACCGTGTTCCCGTCGTGCATCGGCATGGCGGCATCGTTTGACGATGATATGATCGAGGAGGTGTTTACCGCCGTCAGCGATGAGGCCCGTGCGAAGAATACCGACGGACGGCGCCGTGGTCAGATCGGCAAATATAAATGTCTTAGCTTCTGGACCCCTACGGTCAATGTGTTCCGCGATCCGCGTTGGGGTCGTGGTCAGGAGAGCTATGGCGAGGATCCGTATATGAATGGGCGCATGGGCATGCGTGTGGTGCGCGGCCTGCAGGGCGACTCCACTCATAAGTATATGAAGTTGCTGGCATGTGCCAAGCATTTTGCCGTGCACAGTGGTCCGGAGAAGACTCGCCACAACATGAATATCGAGAATCTTCCGGCACGCGAGCTGTGGGAGACCTATCTCCCAGCCTTCAAGGTGCTCGTGCAGGATGCCGGAGTGAGGGAGGTTATGTGTGCCTACCAGCGTTTCGAGGGTGAGGCATGCTGCGGAAGCAACCGCCTGTTACAGCAGATACTCCGCGATGAGTGGGGATTTGACGGTATGGTGGTGAGTGACTGTGGCGCGATCAACGATTTCTATCTGCCCAAACGCCATGGTGTGGCCGAGGATGAACAGGGCGCTACCGCTTTAGGTGTGCTAAGCGGCACGGATGTGGAGTGCGGAGCGGTATATAAAAATCTTCCTGCTGCCGTGCGCAGTGGAAAAGTGAGCGAGGAGGCTGTGGATGTGTGCGTGCGCCGTCTGTTGGCGGAGCGTTTCCGCTTGGGTAATTTCGATCCCGACTCGCTTGTGGACTGGACTCGGATACCGATGAGTGTAGTCGACTGTCAGGCTCACCGCGATCTTGCCCTGAGAGCTGCGCGAGAGCAGATGGTGCTTCTGAAAAATAATGGTGTGCTACCCCTTAAGGATGGTAAGCGTGTGATGGTAATGGGCCCTAATGCTGCTGATTCGACCATGCAGTGGGGCATTTATTACGGTCAGCCGAGCCATACGGTGACAATACTTCAGGGTATGCGTCGCCGTCTGGGTGATGATCTGCCCTATATGCAGGCTTGCGGTATCACTTCCTCGACAGAGAGTGTGAGTCTTTTTGACCGCTTTGTCGGTGAGGATGGCGCTCCTGGTATGACCGCAACATATTGGAACAATCTTACAATGGATGGTGTTCCGGCAGCCACGGCACGTTATACCTCACCAATAAATCTCGACAATGGCGGTAATACGGTGTTTGCCCCCGGTGTGGAGCTTGAGGGATTCACTCTGCGTCTGCGCGGCTCGTTTGTGGCCGATGCGGATGAGGAGCTTGACATGATATATAATAATGATGATGGTCTGCGCATAATAATCAACGGTGACACTGTGCATGAGCGCTGGAAAGCCGAGCCGCTCAATCATCGCAGCCGCAAGCTCGCTGTAAAGAAGGGTGAGCGCTACGATATTGGTGTTGACTATATGCAGGTGGCCGATGCCGCCACTCTCAATTTTGATATCTGCCGTCAGCGGGGCCTTACGGTCGATGAGGTGCTGGCGCGGACTCGTGATGTCGATGTGGTGGTGTTCGCAGGCGGTATCTCTCCTGCTTTCGAACGCGAGCAGGCCAAGGTGCGCGAACCTGGATTTGACGATGGCGACCGCACTTCGATAGAGCTTCCGGCTGTGCAGCGCGAACTGCTTCTGGCGCTTAAACGTTCGGGCAAGCAGGTAGTGCTGGTGAACTGCAGCGGCAGCGCTGTGGCACTCAGTCCAGAGATGCAGAGTTGCGACGCGATACTTCAGGCATGGTATCCCGGTCAGGAGGGTGGCACAGCCGTGGCCGAGGTGCTTTGCGGTGACTGCAATCCTTGCGGCAAGCTTCCCGTGACTTTCTATTGCGATGACGCTCAGCTTCCTGACTTTAATGAATACCGTATGGAGGGCCGTACCTACCGATATCTGCGTGAGGAGCCTCTGTTCCCCTTCGGTCATGGATTGAGCTATACCAAATATAAGTATGGAAAGGCACGCTATGCCGATGGTGTGGTGACTGTGGATGTGCGGAATACCGGCAAGATGGCCGGCACGGAGATCGTTCAGCTCTATCTGCGCCGTCCGGCAGATGAGAAGGGACCCAACAAGAGTCTGCGTGGCTATGTGCGCGTGACGTTGCAGCCTGGCGAGAAGCAGACGGTGAGCATCCCCATGGATGAGAAATGCTTTGAGACCTGGGATGAGGCATCGGGGAGCATGCGTGTGATCCCCGGCCGATATGAAGTGATGGTAGGTCCGTCGAGTCGCGACAAGGATTTGCAGACGATCAATGTAAGTATCTGATAAATACGCAATGAGACTGGGTCAAAGTATATATTCGGTGGCGATACTTGCGGCTGTTGCCGCAGCATCGCTTACCGCTGGTAAGAAAGCACCGGCCACGGCAGAGTTTACCTCGTTTGTATATACGGGCAATGATGATTACTATAAT
>CANPDS010000044.1 GCA_947573015.1 uncultured Muribaculum sp. | reverse complement strand
TAGAACCGGCATTGACCAACACCGCCAAAATCGAAAAAATCCTCGCACGCTACCCCAACGTGAAGATTTTCGCCGGACACCAGCATAAGGCCCACAACCTCCAAAGCCCGCGCTACCCCGGCATAACTCAATGGGTATATCCGGCCGTATGCGGCACATTCTGGTGGACTGGCGCACAAGGTCGCACCGACAACAACATCACACAGGACGGCCTGATCGGCGGATACGGCGTGTGGGAAGTCGATGGTACCGACATGAGCTATCACTACAAATCCGCGCAGCATCCGGCTGACTATCAGATGCGTATCTACGACCTCAATCAAGTGCGCATCGATGCCTCGCTGATCACCACCGACAATGGCAAGCGCAACGCCGCCGACAAAAACCGCGCCGACTCCCCCAAAAACACCGGTAAAAAAAGCAAAGCCAAGAAAAAAAGTTCAGCACCAGCCAAGCCGAAGATAAAGACAAAATACCTGAAAGGAAAAGTAGCGCAGTTTGCATGCGGATACGACCGCCCCAACGTCGCCAACGAGCTCCTTATCAACGTATTCTCCTACGGCCCAGGCTGGACTGTCGAAGCCACGGAGCTTGGCCGGCCACTCACCGTCACAAGAGTGCAGGCATGCGATCCTCTCCACATCATTTCCTACGCCATACCAATGCTCAACTTGGGCAAGACTCCATCCGCACCCACTCAATCCTCTATACACTTCTTCAAAGTCACAGCATCTGCGCCCGACACACCCGTGACAGTAACCGTCACCGATCCCTGGGGACACGTATTCACACAGACTGTCGAGCGACCGAAAACATTCGACTCCTCAATGAAATAACCTTAAATTTTAAGTTATTTTTGATTTACACGCCACGATATGAATGACCATCAGGCAATCATAGACTACCTCGCTCGCACGCCGGATATTCCCGACGACCTCATCAACGCCATACAGCGCTGGCTCGCCGAGCATGGAGCCGAGGCTGCTACTATAGGAGCACTACGCAAAGTGTGGGACAATCTTCCATCACTTTCCGACTCCTCCAAAGGAACTCCAATGATCGACGCCGAGATCGCAATCGGTCTCCAGAAGATCATGCGCGAGATCAACGCCGGAAAAATAGCCTACACCCCTGCAACAACGGCTTCCGAAACACAGCCCGACGACACGTCCTCAGAAGAGCCATACAACGACGAGCCACAGCCATCATCTCCACGCCGACGCATCCCTCTGTCCTGGCTCTCTGTAGCCGCTGCATGCGCCGTACTGCTCTCTTGTGGATCATACATACTCGGCACAATCCACGCCACACCCGACCATATACCCACCAAGACTCTCCTCGCAGCTGTCGATGGCGCTGTCGGACACCACACTCTCCCCGACGGCACTCAGCTATGGCTCAACGGTGGCTCGACACTGACATACTACGACACCTTCGACAACGGTCCCGAACGCCGAGTGGCGATCAACGGCGAAGCCTACTTCGAAGTGACCCACGATGCATCACGCCCATTCATCGTCGAGATGGGAGAGATGGATATATCTGTGCTCGGCACCACATTCAACGCCAGGTCATCATCAACAACCAACACCGACGAGGTAGTGCTCCTCGAAGGGAAGGTTGAGGTCGAAAGCTCATGGCTCCCTGAGCCGGTAACCATGAAGCCCGACCAGCGCATAGAGCTAAACCGAAAGGACCACGACGTACTCGTCGAGCCTGCTAATGCTAAATCCTACTGCCGCTGGATAGCTCCTGTGACTGTATTCGACAACGAGCCCCTCGACGATATCCTCATACACATCTCACGCCGATACGGCCTCGCACTGCAGATCGACGACAAAGATGCGGCAAACACCAGACTCTCCATGACACTCCACTCCTCTCAGGAACTATCCGAAGTAATATCAATCATCGAACACCTCCTCCCGGTAACCATCTCCACACACGACCACACTCTCTACCTTGCCGAGGCCGCATTCTGACAGCGTACCCCGTGCATCTCGCTTTGCTAATCTAAATTTTGCTTTTTCTTATAATTACCTTAATAATAACCACAACCCTAAAACATGACTGCAAATCGTAATTTTAGAGACATCCGGCGTCACCTCTCTGGCATACGCGGAAATGCTCTCATCGCAGCTTCTGTCTTTGCCATGTCAGTCGGCACGCCGATTGCGGCTTCCGCTGCCCTTCCAAGGGTTAACATCGATGCAAACGACGTTACTGTGAAGCAACTGCTTCATGACATCGAGGCTCAGTGCAACTACACCTTCGCCTACAACGACGAATCCGGGCTGCCAACCTCCCGACGTGTTTCACTCCACGCCACAAAACGTCCTATCGAGGACATCATCGCCGAAGTGCTTCCGGGCGCAAAAGTCGAGGTAAAAGGTTCAACTATACTTCTTACCCCTGCTGCCGCCCCTACGACAACACCGGCCGGGCCTGCCGAAGAAACTCCCGCGCCGGTAAAAACTGCCAAGGAAAAAGGCAACAACAAGATTGTCACAGGTAAGGTAGTCGATGACACCGGTGAGCCTATCATCGGCGCTACTGTGATGCAGAAAGGCACAAAACATGGCACATCAACCGATATCGACGGTAACTTCTCCCTCGCCACCACTGGCAAGAATCCAACTCTCGTGGTGCGTTTCGTAGGATGTGATCCAAAAGAAATCAAAGCCACTCCCGGACAGCCGGTAAATGTCACTCTCGCTCAGTCCGGTGTCCAGCTCGACGACGTTGTCGTTACAGCTCTCGGTATCTCCCGTGAGCAGAAATCACTCGGTTACGCCGTATCTAAAGTATCGAGTGAAGACCTCAACCAGACCGTATCCGGCAACTGGCTAAGCTCAATGAGCGGTAAGGTAGCCGGTCTTTCAATGTCAAGCGCAGGTTCCGGCCCGCTCGGATCTATGCGCGTGGTGCTCCGTGGCGACCAGTCGCTCAACTACGGTGCCAACGAAGCCCTCTTCGTGGTCGACGGTGTGCCCATCACTTCTGGCGATGCCGGTACCGGTAGCGGTGTGTCTTTCGGCAACACCGATGCCCCGATCGACTTCGGTAACGGTGCGTCAGAGATCAACCCCGAGGACGTTGAGTCTGTCACTGTCCTCAAAGGCCCGTCTGCTACCGCTCTTTACGGTTCCCGTGCTGCAAACGGCGCTATCGTCATCACAACCAAATCCGGTAAGGCCGAGAAGGGTGTAGGTGTAACTCTCAACTCATCCATCACCTGGGAAAAGGCCGGTTACTACCCCGATTTCCAAGGCGTGTATGGTCCCGGTTCAGATGGTGGATTCGAGGAATTCGCTTTCTGGCGTTTCAGAAACATGGACGTTCCCGAAGGATTCTCCAAATCGGCAAACGGTGGCCGTGGTGGATGGGGTGAGACCTATAGCCCCGATAAGCTCCGTAGCCAGTACAACTCCTACAACCGTCTTACAGGTGAATGGACTCTGACTCCGTTCGTATATGCCGACGATTGGTTCACTGGATTCATGGAGACCGGTACAACATATCGCAACAACGTCACCATTTCATCCAACAACGGCAAGGGTACATCTGCACGTATATCTATCACCGACACACGCAACTCATGGATCCTACCTAACACAGGATATAAGAACCAGACTGTATCGGTAGCCTTCAACTCCAAGCTCAACAAGTGGATCAAGGCACAGGCTCGTGTAAACTACCTCCACAAGTCGTCCGACAACCTCCCTGTTCAGGGCTACAACTCCCAGAGCCCGTTCTACATGCTCATGTGGGGTACTACCAACATACACCCGTCTGACTACTGGAACGAGTATATCAACGGATGGTGTACTAAGGAAAACTACGAAGGCAACCGCTACGATGGCGTTGCAATGGTGCAGTCGATGGGTAACACCAAACCGTCCAACCCCTACCGTCAGATGTATGAGGCTACCAACGCCATCAACAAAGACCGCGTATACGGCAACGTTTCTCTTACCGTTGACTTCCCGGTAAAGGGTCTTACTCTCGACCTCCGTGCCGGCACCGACTTCAGCGTTGACTGGCGTCAGCAGAAGAAGCCCTACCGCTCACCCGACTGGGACCGTGGTTTCTACCGCGAGCAGAACAACCGCGACATCGAGACCAACCTCGACTTCCTTCTGAAGTATAACAACAACAAGCTCATCGACAAGCGCCTTACCCTTAGCGCCGCTTTCGGTGGCAACACAATGACCACACATCGTTTCCGCAACTCTGTCACTCTGAAGAACCTCGGTGAGGAGGGTGTCTACAACTACACCAACGTGCCCGACGGTGAGTACGCTCGTACCATGCAGTACCGCGTCCACAAGGTTGTAAACTCATTCTACGGATTCGTCAACCTCAGCTGGGACAACACCTACTTCCTCGACATCACCGGACGTAACGACTGGTCATCAGCTCTCGGTCGCGGTCACTGGTCATTCTTCTACCCGTCGGTATCGGCATCAGTGCTCGTCGATCAGATGCTCAACTTCCAGGAGAATGCTCCTTGGATCGATATGCTGAAAGTGCGTGCTTCATGGGCAAACGTAGGTAACGACACCAACCCCTATACCCTCACCGACACTTATGTAGCATCATCAACCTATACATCATCCTACCTCCTCCCGACCTCTGCCGCCAACCCATTTATTCTCCCTGAGAATATCGAGAGCTGGGAGGCTGGTCTCGAGTTCATGTTCTTCAAGAACCGCCTCGGTCTTGATGCTGCGTTCTACAACTCTTCAACAACCAACCAGATCGTAAGCGCCGTTACCGACATGATCACAGGCGTGTCATCACGCAAGATGAATGCCGGTGAGATCCGCAACCGTGGTATCGAGCTTTCTCTCCATGTTGTACCAGTGCAGACTCGCGACTTCACATGGTCATTCGATGTAAACTGGAGCCGCAACTGGAACAAACTCGTATCGCTCGACGATACCTGGGATCCAGCAGCTGCATTCGTGCAGAACAGCGGTTCTGGCGGTAATTACGCTGAAATCCGTTCCTACGTTGGCGAGGAGATGAACTGGATCTACGGTAAGGGCTACAAGCGCGCTCCGGCCGATGCCACCTACATCGATGCCAACGGCAACACCGTAAGCTGCGCCGGTATGAAGCTTATCGACGGAAATGATGGTCTGCCATTGCTCGACGATACCGCCGACACACGCATCGCAAAGGTAACTCCAACATGGCGCGGCGGTATGAGCCACACCTTCCGCTACAAGAACTTTACCCTCGGCCTCACCTTCTCTGCTCAGATGGGTGGTCATGCATTCTCCCACACCAACGCCGTACTCTCCTACCTCGGTAAGCTCACCAACTCTCTCGAAGGACGTTACGACGGTCTCACCGTTGAGGGTGTCGTTGCCACAACCAACGCCGACGGCTCAACTACCTATGCGCTCAACACTCGCCCCGTTAAGTCGGTGATCGACTACTACCAGAAGGTTAAGTACATCCGTAACAACGCTGAGGAGAATACCTTCAAGACCGACTTCTTCAAGCTCACAGAGGCTCGTCTCGACTACACTCTCCCACGCAAGATCTGCAAGAAGCTCCGCGTGCTGCAAGGTGCTGCTCTTGGTGTATATGCTACCAATATCTTCTGCATCACCGACTGGCCTCAGTTCGACCCCGAAGCTGCAGGCACACTGAGTGGCACTAACGTCGTAAACGGTCTCGAGATGGGTGCCCTCCCGATGACCCGTACCTACGGTGTAAATCTTAAACTCCAATTCTAATGAAATTCGAAATGAAATTCCATAGTTTTATATATAGTGTTGTGGCCGGAGCGATGCTCGCTTCATCAGCCACTTCATGTACCGACTCTTTTGAGTCGATCAACACCGACCCCAACACACTCCCCATGGGTGAGCTGAATCCCTACGGTGTGTTCGAGGCAATGTTCTATGGCATGACCAATCGTCAGCTATACTTCACTTGGGCATACAACGGTGAGATCGTACAATATTCAGGATATACCGCCGGACAGGGTAAGGATTTCCACCGCTACAGCTTCAACAACAACAACGTGCAGACCGTATGGGACAACTACGCGCGCTATGCCGCAAACGCCAACCATATGGCATATCTCGGTGAACATAAGGACGAACCGGCATGCCGTGCCGTTGGTCTTACACTGAAGGTATTCTGCATGTCAAATCTCACCGACATATTCGGCGATATCCCCTACAGCGAGGCTTTCCAGTACGACCTTGGCAACTATGCGCCAAAGTTCGACAGCCAGAAAGAGGTATATGAGCAGATGTTTGCCGAGCTTGAGGAAGCAAACACTATCTACGCCACTGCTCCTACATTCTCAAAGCCTAACATCGACCTGATGTATCATGGCGACATGACCCTCTGGCGCAAATTCAACAACTCCATCTATCTCCGTCTGCTAATGCGCGTAAGCGGACGTCCGGAGATGAATGCCGATGAGAAGATCAGCGAGATTGTAAGCAAACCCAAGAACTACCCCATCATCTCATCCAACGAAGAGAGCGCCACTGTAAAGTTTACCGGTGTTGACCCATACTACAACTATTTCCGTCCAACAAACTTTACAAAGAACAACTTCGTAGGTTATCGTCTTGCCAACACCATGCTCGATCTCATGCTCAACACAGGTTCACAGACCGAACAGGACCCCCGCATCTACACTATGTTTAATCAGGATGGAGGTGAATGGCAGGGCGTACAGAGCGGTTGTGCTCTTTCCGACGTGCGTCTTGAGGATGACGGAGCATCTTACCCCAACTACTACGTTTTAGTGCGTGATGAGGCTCCGGGATGGCTCCTCGACTACTCTGAGGTACAGTTTATCCTCGCCGAGGCTGCCCTTAAGGGATATATCTCCGGCGGTGAGACTGCTGCCCGCTCATACTACGAGACTGCCGTAACAGCTTCTTGCAAAAAGTGGGCTGAACTCACTAAGTACAGCAACAAGCAGCTCGAAATCACCGATCAGCGCATCACCGACCTTCTCAATGGCAATCTCGCCGGATGGGACAAAAACACCGATCATGAGCGTCTGATAGCAGAGCAGAAATATGTATCGTTATACTTCGTAGGCTTTGAGGCATACCACGAACTACGCCGCACCGGATGGCCTATCATCACCATCGGCAACGGCTGCAGCTACAACAACTTCGAGTATCCGCAGCGCCTGTTCTACCCCACCAACACCGTAGGATCCAACAGCGCGCACGTTGCTGAAGCTCTCGAACGCATGGGCGGCGAAAACAACCTCCGCACCTCCGTATGGTGGAGCTACAAGGCCATCAACGGCACATTCACCGCTGTGCGCCAGCAGAACTAATGCCTGTATTTTAAACTAATCACCATTAGAAATCTATTAAAATGAACTTTAAGAATATATTACGATTCCCGGTAATGCTCGCCATGACTTCGCTCATGGTGGGCGCCGCTACCGGCCTCACTTCCTGCAAGGAGGATGACGACTACACCGGCGAGCCTTTCTTCCGTATCGAAGGCAGCGATGACTGTGTCGTGCATATCGGCGTTAACGGACTGGCACAAACCTCTTGGGCATTCTCTACCGGCGAGCACCGATTCGTCCGTGCCAACGGCAAATGGCAGCTGATCCCCGTCAACGAGGAGGACAGCGAATGGATGCGTGTCTATCCGCTTGAAGGTGAGGGTGAAGGTATCCTCCGCTTCTATGCAATCGCCAACCCTGTAGCTGAGGTGCGCACCGCCGAGTTCCGAGTTCTCCTCAACGGTGTGGAGCAACCACAGCATCTCGTGCTCGCACAGGAGGCATGCGGTCCCGTACTCAACCTTTCTGCCGATATTATCCAGCTTCAGCAGTCAGGTGGTTCCCAGGATATTACTATCTCTGCTAACTATGAATGGGAGGTAGAGGCTGATCCTGCAGCTCCATGGTGTACCGTGACACGCGTCGACGACACTATCACCATCGGTACCTCTGAGGCAAACCACACCGGTGCCGACCGTACTGCCGCAATCATTATCCGTGGCACAGGTGACAACTACGATGTAACAAAAACAATTAACGTCACACAGATGAACGCATTCTTCTTCGATGACTTTAGTTGGGTTTACAACCCCGGTGTCGATCTCGCCACTGACATTATTTGCTACAGTTCTGGTACTCGTCTCGACAAGATTGCCGCGGAAGTAGCCAACAATAACCCCGGTTGGACTGGTGTTGGCGACATCAACAATGAGAAAGTACTTTGCGGTTACGCTTATGCACGCTACCACTTTGTTGTGCTCGGTACTCTTGAGAACTACATTGGTAACATGTGCTCTCCCAAGCTCGACATTAATGGCTCGGTAAATGCCACTGTCAGCTTCTCCATGGCCGGATTCTGTACAAAGAAAAACGTACGTGACGGCAACGAGTTCTGGGTAGCTCTCCTCGGCCCCGGTCGCATCACAGGCTACACTGCCGGCGGCACATCTACCGGTGAGATCATGACAGGCAACTGCAGCATACCTTACACCTCTACCGGCGAAGGTACAAACCACGATGTCGACCTCACTGAGGCCGCCCGATTCTTCATCGGATCAACCGGCTACTTCGATACCGGTGAGCCTACCGGACTTCAGGTGTGGAACAGCCCGGACGTACAGTTCTCAATCAATGTTGAGGGCATGACCAAGGATACCCGCGTGGTATTCATCAGTTGCGACGCCGACAAGGTAACTATGCTAAACGGCTGGATTGTCAGCAACGGTCTCTATATCTCCGGACGTAAGTGCTTCGGCAGCTATAAGGTAGTGATCGACTAAGATGTGATAAGTTCAGGGTATGTTAAAAATTACATATTCCTATCAAAACATCCCCTGAATCCATCAGCCTATCCAACCTTTCATTAATGACTTAATATTGGGGTTGTGCCACATTGAATTTTTTTCACTATTTTGTGTCACAACCCCAATCTTAAGCTTTCTATAATATAATCCGAAGTAAGTCATGAAAATGATTTTAACGGCTTACTTATATTATCAGTAATGAAAAAAACAATTCTTTTCTCCACTCTGCTGCTCACACTTCCCGTCGCAGTAGCCGCTGAATCAATCGAGATCAACGGCACAAAACGCAACTATAACGTAGTCAAGACCGAAGAGCTCGCACCCGGTGTGACATACAACCGCCTGCGCTTCACCGACTCCGGATTCCTCCTCAACGTAAATCTAATAATCGCTGATCTCTCCAACGAAGGTAACCGCGTAGAGACCTGGTGTGCCAAAGAAGCATCCCGCGGCCTCGAACCTATCACATCCGCGGCCTCCCGCCTCACTTCCGAAACTCTCACTCCCGTTGCTGCCGCAAACGGCAACTTCTGGCACTGCTACGGACAGAATGAATATCCTGTCTACAACCTCATGCCCCGATTGCTATCCATACGCAACGGTGTGCTCGTCACTGAACTCAACACCGCACGCGAAAAATGGGACGGCGGTGCGAAACGCAACGGTGCGGTCGGCATAACAACCGACGGACACATCTACGTTGACTATTTTACTCCTGAATATAATGTTGTGATGCCGACACGCACGATGAACCTCAATCTCTGCAACCGTGGCATCAGCGCTACATACTCCACGTCCGGCGAGCTCGGAATGTACAACAGCTACTACGGACGCGACACTAAATTCATGTATGTCGAAGTGGGCGATGACAAGAAACTTAATCTCGTCGACGAATCCGACGCCACAGAAGTGTTGCTCGACATCGTGCCCGGACAGAAATGGATGACGGCCAACGACATAGCCTTCACCGTAAAGAGCGTGAAGAAAAACGCTCCAGCCGGCACATTGGGCAACCACGATCTCGCACTGGTGGCGCGTGGCACCACCAAAGCAAAGCGTCTGGCAGAGCTAAAGGTGGGCGACGAGGTGAAGCTCAACTACTCGTTCACGCCGGCAAACGCCTCGCTATCCACTCCTCCCGAATTTGAGCAAGCCATATGCGGCAACGCCATCGTGATGCTCAACGGCGAGCTTACCGAGCACAACAATAACGAGGACTACAACTCGATGGTCTACTCACGCACAGCCTACGGTTGCGACGCCACCAATACCAAGCTCTACATTATCGTGATCGACAAGTCGACCGATCCTGTCTACGGCTCTTCGCACGGTGCCACAACGGCCGAGATGTGCCAGATAGCACGCCACTTCGGATGCTCAAACATGGCCAACTTCGATGCCGGAGGCTCTGCCGAGATGATGGTACAGGGCAAGATCGTAAACAAGACCACCGAATCTACTCCACGCGATGTGGCAAACGGACTGATGGTGTTCGCCACATCCACAACAGGCATCGACGGTATTGCCTCCGACTCTTTTGCCGGCGATGAAGAGGAGCAATGGTTTACAATCGACGGACGTCACTGCTCAGCTCCCCTCTCGCCCGGTATTTATATCGTAAAGAAGGGCAATCAATCACGCAAAGTTCTCATCAACCAATAATAGGTTGCAATAACACCCCACTTAAGAAAGATCCTTAAAAATGCCATCCAAGGATACATCCGACAGCCAGCTCCTGAGTCTGCTTACAGCCGACGAGGAGACTGCACGTGGAGCACTGGCCATACTATATATGCGCTATGCTCCGCGTGTACGCGAACTGGCACAATGTATTCTGCGCGATCCCGACACCGCTCTCGACCTCACTCACGATGTCTTCATGGCTGTCTGGCAGCACCGCGAGGTGCTCGAAGGAATCGCATCCCCGTCATCCTATCTGTTCAGGATGACCCGCAATGCCGTGCTCAACCACTTGAAACATCAGAGAATTGTCGAGGACTACGCATCGCAGACCCCTGAGACAGTCTCAAGCTACGATCCGGCCGACGCCCTCTCGTCAAGAGAACTATCGGCAATCATAAAGGCCACAATCGACGGTATGCCACCTCTGCGCCGCAAGATTTTCCTGATGAGCCGCTCCCGGGGCATGACATACTCTCAGATCGCCGATGCTATAGGCATGAGCCACAAGACCGTGCAGTACCATATAAGCATGGCTCTGAAGGAATTGCGCAAAGTAATGTCATTCTTCGTTCTCTTCATATAGATTTATACCAAACCACATCAACGATGTTCTCAAGATATATCCCATTTTTAGGCGCCACAATAGGTATGGTGCCCCTCACCTCTCATGCCGCTGACGCACAGAAACAGCAGCGCCGCCCAAACATCCTCATATGCGTGGCCGACGATGCATCACACATGGGCGCATACGGCAATCCTTGGGTAAAAACCCCGACATTCGACCGCGTGGCGCGCGAAGGCCTTCTGTTCCGCAATGCATTTACTTGCAACTCTAAGTCGGCCCCATCACGTGCATCACTCATCACCGGACGCAACTCTTGGCAGCTGCGCGAGGCCGCAAACCACTGGTGCGACTTCCCCAAGGATATCAAATCGTATCCCGAGGCACTCGCTCAAAACGGCTATCATGTGGGATACACAGGTAAAGGATGGGGACCGGGCATCGCCACCGACTCGCTCGGCAACGACAGGCAACTGACCGGCAAGCCATACAACGAAATCACATGCACTCCACCTACACCGCAGATCAACGCTATCGACTATGCGGCCAACTTCGCCGAGTTTCTTAAAGAATGGGACCACGAGCAGCCTATATGCTTCTGGTATGGAGCACGCGAACCTCACCGCAAATATGCATATGGTTCAGGACTGAAAGCCGGAAAGAAACTCTCCGACATCGACAGCGTGCCAGCCTACTGGCCCGACACCGAGGAAGTGCGCACCGACATGCTCGACTATGCCTACGAGATTGAATATTTCGACAACCAGCTCAACCGCATACTCTCCCAGCTCGACAGCATCGGCGAGCTTGACAACACCATCGTTGTCGTGACATCCGACAACGGCATGCCATTCCCTCGATGCAAGGGGCAGGAATATTATCAGGCATCACGCCTCCCTATGGCCATCATGTGGCACGACGGCA
>CANPDS010000043.1 GCA_947573015.1 uncultured Muribaculum sp. | reverse complement strand
GCCTTACACCTTTTTCTACCAGATGGGAGTGTACAATCTGTGCCATGGAGAAGTCGATCGGAGCCATTACCTGAGGTGCCATCTCCACTACAGCCACCTCGGCTCCGGCATGTATGAGGTTCTCGGCCATTTCGAGTCCGATGAATCCGGCCCCTACTATTACGGCGCGTTTCACATTGCCGGATTCTATATGCGATTTTATAGCATCTGTGTCGGATACATTGCGTAGTGTGAATATTCGCTTGCTGTCTATGCCCGGCAGTGGCGGACGCACCGGTGAGGCGCCAGGCGACAGAAGCAGACGATCATAGCGCTCGGTGTAGGATGTGCCGTCGGGGCCGGTGACAGTGACGCTCTTTTTCTCGCGGTCGATAGCTGTGACCTCTGAGTTGATGCGGACATCGACGTTGAGTCGGGTGCTGAATCCTTCGGGAGTCTGCACCAGGAGTTTGTCACGATCCTCGATCACACCTCCGATGTAGTAAGGTAGTCCGCAGTTGGCATAAGATATGTGCTGGCCTTTCTCAAAGAGAATTATTTCGGCGTTTTCGGAAAGTCGGCGTATTCTTGCGGCAGCAGTGGCACCTCCGGCCACACCGCCTACTATCAGATATTTCATAAGTGTATATTCTAAAGATTTGGTGGGTATCTGTGATTATTGTTTTCAGCAAAGATACGCCCGTATTGATAGATAACCAAACGGAAATAATTATCTTTGCATTGATAAAATCTATCAATTGGCTGATTGAACTCTATGGTTGAAATCGCTTCCGGGTGTAACATTTGTTATTAAACACCTACTTAGGTTTAAATCGGTTGAATGGATACGCAATAAAAATGCGACTTACTTATGACATTGCAGCAATTGAAATATGTGGTGGCAATTGACAGCCACCGTAGCTTTGCCGAGGCTGCTGAGGCACTCGGGGTGACACAGCCTACATTGAGTGGTATGGTTGGAAAGCTTGAGGATGAGCTTGACGTGAGATTGTTTGAGCGCACGAGCCGAAGAGTGACCACCACCACCATCGGACTGCGTATCGTGGAGCAGGCGCGTCAGATATTGATGGAGGCCGACCGTATCAAGGAGATCGTGGCTGAGAGCAAGGGTGCTATTTCGGGTGAGTTCCGGCTGGCGGTTGGTCCGAGCATCGCTCCTTATGTACTTCCTGACTTCATAAGGATATATATGGAGCAATATCCCCAGGTGAGGCTTTCGGTTGAGGAGATGAGGCCCGAGGCGGTGATGAATGCGCTGAGGGAGTCGGCCATAGATGTAGGGATAGCCACTACCGGGCATATATGCGACGGTGTGCTTGAGATACCTCTTTATACGGAACGGTTCTGTGTGTATATGTCGGAAAATTGCAGCCGGAAGCTCCCTGTGTTCCGTCCTGAGGATCTCGGGCATGAGCATCTTTGGGTGATGAAGGAGGTGCAGTGTCTGCGTGAGAGCGCATTCAGTTTCTGCAAGGGCAGGGAAGGCCGGCGGCATGTGTATGAGGCCGGCAATATAGAGACGCTGATACGTATAGTGGATGCCAATGGCGGATACACGATTATTCCGGAGATGCATTTGCCGATGCTCTCTGCGCGGCAGCAACTGAATGTGCGGCATATCGATGGCGATCATCTGTCGTTGCGGAAGGTGTCGGTGTATATCCGCGAGGACTATGTGAGAGAGCGTATGCTTAATGCTGTGGTCGATACCTTCCGGCAATTTATGCCGGAGGGGATGATGGAGCCCTCTCTGCTACGCAAGGGTGTGCGCCTGTAATGTGAAGGTGAGCCTCGGATACTCACGCTACGGCAATGCCAAATAAATTTGGCATTGCACTCGACTTATTCGTATCTTTGCGGTATTATGGCATACATAGATAGTATTAAATGGAAAGATGCCTCAGCGAGGCTTGTTGAATCTGTCGGAAAAGAGATACTGGTGCTTGATGGAGCCATGGGCACCATGATTCAGGGATATGGTCTGACGGAGAGCGACTTCCGTGGCAATGAATGGCCGGGGAGTGCGGTTAATCTCAAGGGGTGCAATGACTTGTTGTGCCTCACACGGGCCGATGTGATTTCAGAGATACATACTGCATATCTGCATGCCGGAGCACGTATCATAGAGACCAACTCATTCAATGCCAATGCCATCTCTCTGGCAGAATATGGGCTTGAGGATGAGGTGGCGCGTATCAATGGTGCTGCAGCTTCTGTGGCACGCACTGCCGCTGACACATATATGTCCGAGCATCCCGGAAGAGAGGTATGGGTGGCAGGCAGTGTGGGGCCTACTGGCAAATCGCTGTCTATGGCCCAGTCGCTTGATTCCGGCGATGCTTTTTGCTGGGACCTGCTGGTTGAGACATATGTGGCGCAGATGTGCGCATTGATAGAGGGTGGGGTTGATCTTCTGCTTATAGAGACTATATTCGACACGCTCAATGCCAAGGCTGCGGTGTATGCCGCCCGCCGGTCGATGGAACTTACCGGTGTGCGTGTACCTCTGATACTCTCGGTGACGCTTACCGAGAGCGGACGCACACTGTCGGGGCAGACTCTGGAGGCTTTTGTAGCGACAATCGCACATGCGCAGCCTTTGGCCGTGGGGCTTAACTGCGGTTTCGGTGCCGAGGGTATGATGCAGCATCTGGAGACACTCTCACGCTATCCGTTTGCTGTGTCGGTGTATCCCAATGCAGGGTTGCCCAATGAGATGGGGCAGTATGAGGAGACTCCTTCTGTGATGGCTCCCAAGATAAAGCGCATGATGGAGAAGGGACTTGTGAATATCGTCGGAGGGTGTTGCGGCACTACACCTGACCATATCCGCGAGTTTGCCCGTGAGGCTGCGGATCATGCACCGCGCAATGTGCCGGCGCCGGAGGGCAAGATGATGCTTGCCGGACTGGAGCCGCTGGAGGTAAGCCCGGAACGTAATTTCCTGAATGTTGGCGAACGGTGCAACGTGGCCGGAAGCCGTAAGTTTCTGCGTTTGATAAAAGAAGGCTCGATGCAGGAGGCGGTGGACATTGCCCGCACGCAGGTAGAGAAAGGCGCACAGGTAGTGGATGTCAACATGGATGACGGTATGCTCGACGCCGCTGCCGAGATGGCTCGTTTTATAAGCCGTCTTGGGAGCGATCCTGATGTGGCGCGTGTGCCACTTATGGTTGATTCTTCGTCGTGGGTTGCCATTATGGCCGGACTTACGCGGATACAGGGCCGTCCTATTGTCAACTCTATCAGTCTGAAGGAGGGTGAGGAGATATTTCTGGCCCATGCCCGAGATGTGCGCGAGATGGGAGCGGCCGTAGTTGTAATGGCCTTTGACGAGCAGGGACAGGCAGTGACTTTCGAGCGGCGCACTGAGGTGTGTGCGAGAGCTTACACTCTTCTTACGCGTGAGGCCGGTATCGCTCCTTGTGATATAATATTTGATCCAAATGTGCTCGCTGTCGGTGCTGTGGTGGACAGTGGCGACGGGTCGACAGATCCTGAGGAGCTGATGCAGAGCCGACGCTCCGCACTTGACTTTCTGCGCACGGTGGAATGGATAAAGGCAAATCTGCCCGGTGCCAAGGTCAGTGGCGGGATAAGCAATCTGTCGTACGCTTTCCGAGCCAATAAATATGTGCGTAAGGCTATGCACAGTATCTTCCTGCATCATGCCATAGCGCGAGGCATGGATATGGCTATTGTCAATGCCGCAGAGGCTATCCCGGTGGATGAGATACCGGAGGGTCTGCGGAAGGCTATCGATGATCTGCTCCTCTACAGGCGTGATGATGCCACTGAGCGGCTTATGGCGCTGGCCGGAGAGATGTTGGAGGCTACCGGGACTGTACAGAATAAGAATACCGTTAAAGATGCTGATCAGCATACACCGGCTGAACGGCTGCAATCGATGGTAGAGCGCGGTATGACAGAAGGGATGGAGATGGTGCTCGCCGATACATTGAAGGAACTTGGCACAGCAGGTGCGATAATTGACGGCCCGCTTATGAATGGTATGGATAATGTAGGCACGATGTTTGGCGAGGGACGTATGTTTCTGCCGCAGGTGGTCAAGAGCGCACATGCCATGAAGAGGGCTGTTGAATGGCTTACTCCATATATTGAGCGAGAATCGGCAGAGGGCGTTGATGCGGATGGCGTAACCGGAGTGAGGCGTCCGTGCATGGTGATCGCCACCGTAAAGGGTGATGTGCACGATATAGGTAAAAATATAGTGGCTACCGTGCTCAGGTGCAATGGCCTTGAAATCATTGACCTTGGGGTAATGGTGCCAGGTGAAGATATAGTAAATCGCGCCATACAGGAAAGTGCCGCTTTCATTGGGCTTAGCGGACTCATCACTCCGTCGCTTGAGGAGATGTGTAATGTGGCCCGGCTGATGGAGGAGCGTGGTATGACCATACCTTTGCTTGTAGGTGGTGCAACTACCTCAGCGCTCCATACTGCTGTAAAGATCGCCACGTGCTATTCGGGTCCGGTGATCCACACCCGTGATGCAGCTATGATGCCGTCGGTGGTGAAGGCTCTGCTGGGCGACGATGATGTCCGTGACCAGTTTATTGCAAGCCACAGGGCTTCGCAGGAAAAATTGCGCACGGAGTATGCGGCCGAACAGCTTATGCGCAGGGTGATGAACGGTGGTGCTCCATTGTCGCCTGCGGAGGCTCTTGCGATACGTCCTGTCTGGGAATTTCCAGTGTGTGTGCCTCGTAAGCCAGGGATTACCGATCTGCATGTTCCGGTTGCAGAGGCTCGGCGGCTTATCAACTGGCGTGCATTCATGTCGGCATGGGGGCTTGATGCCTCGCTCGGCGCTGTGGCAGAAATCGGAGGTTGTGATCATTGTCGAGCGCAGTGGCTTGCATCTGTGCCTCAGGGTCAGGTGGCTAAGGCTGTCGAGGCGATGCAACTTGCCAAGGAGGCCAACCGCGCTCTCGATTTTATAGAGCATAAACTGGCTCGTACGGGACTGGCAGCTCGAGTGGTATTGCTACCAGCCGGAAGCTGCGGTGATGACATTGTGGCGGTGAGTGGTGACGAGCGCGTCACATTGCCTACCTTGAGGCGTTTGCCGGTTGCTGCAAATGACAGTTCGCTCGCGCTTTCCGACTTTATACGCCCTCTTGGTGCTGACGGACAAGCCGAGGACTTTATCGGACTGTTTGCCGTGACGGCTGGGAGCGCTCTGGAACATCGTGCTGAGGAACTTCATGAGAATGGTGATGACTATCATTCCCTTCTGTACCGCACTCTCGCCGACCGACTTGTGGAGGCCGCTACCGAGTGGATGCATTATCATGTGCGTTGCGAACTATGGGGATATGCTCCGGATGAGAAATCACCGCAGCATGCTTTGTCGGATAACTCATACCGAGGCATCCGTCCGGCATTCGGTTATCCTTGTCTGCCCGATCAGTCGCTTATTTTTGTTGCTGATAAGCTCTTGAAATATGAAGAGATTGGTATCACGCTCACTGAAAACGGCGCCATGAGTCCGGCCGCATCTACATCCGGGTTGCTGATAGGGCATCCGCAGAGCCGCTATTTTGTGCTTGATAGCATGAACGAAACACGCCGCGCGGAGTATGCGCGGCGTAGAGGACTTGGAGAGGATGAGCTGTTGCGCTTCCTGCCGAAGTTGTAGTGGGGATTGTCGGTGGGCACCGGACGGATGTTGGCGGACCCACCAAGGTACGTCCCTACAGGATAGTGGCCAAAATGTATTGATAGTAGTGGCCAGAATGAGTTGATGTCCGTCAGAATGCGTTGATGGTGGCGCGGATAGCGGATAGTCGGCGCAGGAGTTCGGGAAGCTGCTCGAGGGGGAGCATGTTGGCTCCGTCGCTTTTGGCGCAAGATGGATTGCGGTGTGTTTCGATGAAGAGGCCGTCGGCTCCGGAGGCTATTCCGGCACGGGCTATTGTCTCGATCAGGTCGGGACGTCCGCCGGTGACTCCTGCCGGTTGATTAGGCTGTTGCAGTGAGTGTGTCGCATCAAGAATTACTGGTACTCCCATCTTCTGCATGGTAGGTATTCCCCGATAGTCCACGATAAGATCCTGATAGCCGAATGTTGTGCCGCGCTCGGTTACTGCTACCTGGTCGTTGCCTGCGTCGCGCACTTTCTTTACAGCATGTTCCATGGCTTCAGGTGACAGAAACTGACCCTTTTTGATGTTGACCATGCGTCCGGTGTTGGCCGCCGCTACAAGCAGGTCGGTCTGGCGGCATAGAAACGCCGGTATCTGGAGGATGTCGACATATTCAGCTGCCATGGCGGCTTCTTCAGCGGTGTGTATATCGGTTACTACCGGCACTCCGAATGTGTCGCGTACCTTGCGAAGAATCTTAAGTGCTTTTTCGTCGCCTATTCCGGTGAATGAGTCGATGCGAGAACGGTTGGCTTTGCGGTATGAGCCTTTAAATACGTATGGTATTTTGAGCTCAGATGAGATCTTGCATATTGTCTCTGCGATATCAAGAGCCATCTCCTCACCTTCGATCACACAAGGACCTGCAAGAAGAAAGAAATTGTTGACGGAGGATGAGTGGAGGTATTCGGATGTAGTCATTGTCATGATAGGGTAAGTTGGTTGAGAATATGTATGGTGTCGGTGGCTACAAGTGCGGCTGTCTCTGTGCGTAGCCGGTTGTCGCCGAGTGTCACGGGCTTGAATTGTGCGTCAAAAGCAGCTTTTACTTCCGAAGGATCGAAGTCGCCCTCCGGACCGATCAGTATGGCCACGCTCTGCGCTACCGGGGTGTATGCTTTTACCAGTGGCACACGCTGTATATAGGCGTCGCAGTAGCAAATAAACCGCTGTGAGGCATTGCACTGTGCTATGAAATCTTTTATCGGAGTAAGCGGCGATATAGATGGCAGTGTTGCCTTAAGTGATTGTTTCATGGCCGATACAGCGATTCGTTCCAGGCGATCGGTTTTCATGACCTTGCGCTCGGAGTGTCGGCATAGCAACGGCACGATCTCATCAATGCCTATCTCTACGATCTTTTCCACGAGCCATTCCATGCGGTCGGCATTTTTTGTGGGTGCCACAGCCAATGTGATGCGTGTGGGCCATACTGGAGGTACGGATTGGGTCTCAACTATCTCGACGTCGGCGCGGCGCGGATTGTCGGAGAGGAGGCGGCATGTATGTCGAGCGCCATGCCCGTCAACCACGGTGATCATGTCGCCGGGCTTTGATCGTAGCACTTTTATGGCATGGCGGGCCTCCTCTTCAGGGAGTATTCCCGTCAATGCGATATCCGGAGCAAAAAACTGTATCACGAAATTGAAAGTTGATATCAGGAGTTGGCAATGAATCCGTCGGCTCCGGAGTTACCCTCTTCGGCGCGGCGCACGTCGTCGGATGAGATACTCTCCTTAGGCTGTCGGAAAATGAAGATGAACAGGATCGCTACCACCAGAGCGTAGGCAGCGAAAATGTACCATGACTCGCGCCATCCGGCGAGTTGCTCCAGTGGAGTAAGACCGTCGGCCAATGCAAGGCGGTTGACTACGTATTTTCCGGCAACGAATGTGCCGACCGTAGCACCGATGCCGTTTGTCATTATCATGAACAGGCCTTGTGCGCTTGAGCGGATGGATGGGTCGGTCTCTTTGTCGACGAACAGACCTCCGGATACGTTGAAGAAGTCAAAGGCTACACCGTATACGATGCATGAGAGCACGAGGAGCCATACACCATGGCCGGTGTCACCGAGTCCGAAGAAGCCGAATCGCAGCACCCATGCGAACATCGACATGAGCATCACGCCTTTTATGCCAAAGCGTTTGAGGCAGAATGGAATCAGGAGTATGCAAAGTGTCTCGCTGATCTGAGAGATTGATATTATGGCAGTAGCGTTGCGTACTCCCCAGTCGCCGGCAAACTCCGGTATTGAACCGAAACTGTTGATGAACGAAGTGCCGTAGCTGTTTGTGATCTGCAGCGATACGCCGAGGAGCATGCTGAAAATGAAAAATATCGCCATACGGCGCTGCTTGAAGAGCTTGAATGCACGCAGTCCGAGCATATCGGCCAGTGATCGCGACTCACCTTTGTTGACGGGACACTGAGGCATGGTGAGGGCATACATGGCGAGTACCATACCGATCACTCCGGAGGTGAAGAATTGGTTGTAGTCCATCTGGAACTGCGTGAAATTTACGAAAAGCATGGCGCAGATGAAACCAATCGTGCCGAACACACGAATAGGAGGGAAGTGTACGACGGTGTCAAGTCCGGCGCGTGTAAGTGCATTGAATGCCACAGAGTTGGCCAGTCCGATTGTAGGCATGTAGAATGCTACCGACAGTGTGTAGAATGTGAATAAAGGAGCGAATTGCGGTACGTCGGTCAGCAGACAGTAGCCACCGCAACATAGCATGAAAGCCCCGGCAAGGAAGTGGCACAGCGATAGCATGCGCTGGGCCTGCAACCATCTGTCGGCGACGATGCCGACTACGGCAGGCATGAAAAGACTGACTATGCCCTGCACGGCGTAGAACCAGAAAATGTCCTGTCCCATGCCTATGCTTGCAAGGTATTGTCCGAGAGAGATCAGGTAGCTGCCCCATACTGCGAACTCCAGGAAGTTGAGGAGGGCGAGGCGTACTTTTATAGCACTTGCATTCATCGTGAGTGTATTGATTTAATGGTCATTTTTTTTATTTGTTGTCACCGCGTTTCTGTGTGATAATCTTTGACACCAGAGCGGCTTCCTCATAGTTTTCTTCATCGATCAGGCGGGCGAGGCGCTTCTCCAGTTCTTCAATGGAATATTGGTCGAGGCGAGGTTCTCTCATCATTGGAGGTGTGGAGTCGTCATCATCTCTCTCGTTGGCAGATGGTGTTTGTGCTGTTGCATCGTCGTCATGAGATTTGGTGTTACCATCCTCCGATGTTTCCTCCATTATAAATCCGGTCTCGTCGAGAATGGCTCGAGTGGTGTATACCGGTGCTTTTGTGCGCATAGCAATGGCTATGGCATCGGATGTGCGCGAATCGAGCACAATCTCTCTCTCTCCGTCGATAAACGTGAGCTCTGAAGAGAATATGCCATCCTCAAATTTGTAGATAAACACTTCTTTGAGTTTTATGCCGAATGCGTGGGCGAAACTTACGAAAAGGTCGTGGGTCATTGGCCTTGGTGGAATGATACCCTCCATGCGTATGGCTATGGACTGCGCTTCGCTTGCTCCGATTACCACCGGGATACGGTATGGTCCGTCGGCTTGCGCAAGTATCAGCGCATAGGCTCCTGATTGTATCTGGCTGTAGGATATGCCGAGTACTTTCAGTCTTATTTTGTCGTCGCTGCTGTCCATTTCAGTGTTGAGAGTTAAAATTATGGGGGTATGGATTATAGTAGCACGTCGCGACCGGTGATTATTCCGCTTCCGTAGCAGAGATGTGCGGCTTCATCGTAGATCACAGCGAATTGCCCTGGAGCTATTCCCTGCACTTTGGTAGGTGACTCTATAACGTACTCTCCGTCGGTCAGCCTGGTTAGTGTGCCTTTTAGAAACTCTGGCATGTGGCGGTTCTTGAACGTGATGTTGACAGGCTCTGTGATGTCGACCCACGGATTGCCTGATATAAAGTGCATCTCGTCGAGGTGAAGTGTATGTCCAAACTGCTTTTCGGTGGAGTAACCTTGTGAGACATATACAACATTGTCATGGACATTTTTCTTTACCACGTACCATGGGCCACCGCTGAGTCCGAGTCCTTTGCGCTGACCGATGGTGTGGAACCAGAATCCGTTGTGCTCGCCGAGTTTCCTGCCAGTCTCCAGTTCGATGATCGCACCTTTCTTTATGCCGAGATGGCGCTTGATGAAGTCGTTGTAGTTGATCTTGCCGAGAAAGCATATTCCCTGACTGTCTTTACGGAACGCATTTGGTAGCTTTGCAGCTATCGCTGTTTCGCGTACCATAGCCTTTGGCATGGTGCCAAGCGGGAACATCAGGTGGGTAAGCTGGTCGTAGGATATGCGTGCGAGGAAGTCGGTCTGATCCTTTACCGGATCGACAGCTGTTGCTAGGAAAGTGGTTCCATCGATTATTTCGGTCGAGGCATAGTGGCCGGTCGCGGTCTTTTCACACTCGTGTCCCCATCGTTGCTCGAAGAATCCGAATTTTATCATTTTGTTGCACATGATATCGGGATTTGGTGTAAGCCCTTGGCGCACTGTGCGCAGGGCATATTCCATCACATTGTCCCAATATTCCTGATGCAGCGACACCACATCGAAAGGAAGAGCGTATTTGCGAGCTATCAGACGGCACATCTCAATGTCTTCCTCGGCAGAACAGTCGCCGGAATCATCGTCGAGGCCTATGCGGATGTAAAATAGGTGTAGGTCGTGGCCCTGCTCCTTGAGCCTGTGCACGACAACGGCGCTGTCGACGCCACCTGAAATCAAGACTGCAATGTTCATCTCAATCTCTTATATACCAAGTGTTTATATTGTTGATGTGAAAATGTCCCCAAATGCTGAACATGGTAATTCGGGAATGATAGATAATTGGATGTCATACTTCCTCAAGCTCCTCGGTCTGAGTGTCGTCTTTGCCGCGTGTCGACACTATATAGAGGGAAATGAAGTAATCGAGCGAAATTCTGCCGGGGCCCGCCAGCATCAGGAATAGAAAAATACCGATAAACATAAGCGGCAGATATCCCGGCTGAGTGCTTGATATGCTGTAGATGGAAGTATCGGGGAGCAGATCGTGGAGAATGTGATACTCCGCGATGATCATCGCCACTATCGGGGGGAGCAGCGACAGGCGTGTGAGAAATCCTGTCATGATGCACAATGAGCAAATCACCTCAATGCATATCATGACAATCAGGGATGTCTCGTTGCTCATGCCGAGTACGGCAGGAAATGTTGTGCGTAGGATATCGAAGTTTATCAGATGGCGTATGCCGAACTGAAGGAACATTATTCCGACGAACAGGCGTAGAAACAGACGTGATAGGTTGCTGTAGGTGTAGCCAGTACCACGGAGGAATAGAGATTCGAGGAATCTTTTCATAAGTGTCTGTTTAAAATTGTTTTTATTATGGCTGTTATTGAGTTTTATTCTGGTGCTTTTTGGCACATCTTCTTCTCTTCATCGGTCATCATGTCAGGATGGCTTTCTAACTTATAGAGAAGATGGGTATGAGAAATCAGTTGGCATAAAACTACGGAATTTTGGACAGCCACTTAACTTGAATGATCGTTTTTAGCGGAGGTTATTCATTGTGGTTGGCTGAAGTGTCTTCAGCAGGCTGTGGAGCAAGCACCTGATGCTGGTTGATAGTCGCCATCAGAGCGAGGAGCTGGTTGAGGTCGAGTCTTTTCGCCAAAATATGATAATCTTTGTCGAGGAGGTATATGTTTGGGAGCACACGAATGTCGACTTTTTCATCTACTGTCGGTGCGGAACCGATTTCCCATTCGTAAGGATATCCTTCCATATCAGCACGCCATGTCGGGCTTGGTTGCGATGGGTTGATCAGCACGATTTTCACGGTGCCGTTTTTCACGAGTTTTGTGGTGGCGGCATCTGCGTTTAGCCTCAGGCGTGTCATTGAGCAATCGCTGCAATCCTCCGGCTGGAAGAGCACCACTATGTATTCGGCTTTATTGTCGTAGAGCGAGTGGGTGGCTCCGTGTCGTGTGGTGTAGTCGAATGATATCATGTTGGCCCCCGGCTGCGATGCATTTAGCATCTGTATCTGTTTTAGGTATCGCTCTTTTTGAGCAGGTTTTATCTTTTTGTTTGACAGCAGAGGCCTCAGGAACATTAGGTAGCAGTCTTCGCTCCAGAAGTCAGCTTCCGGGCCGAAAAGGGTGCGCTCGGCCTCAGCAGCAATCTTTGTTACGGCTTTAGGGTCGGATGCAAATCGGCCTGTGAATGATGTTATGGCTTTTTTTACGCTGTCCATGCGAGAGTAAGGGATGAATCCCAC